>CAYUKN010000028.1:11478-23675 GCA_964445325.1 uncultured Ectothiorhodospiraceae bacterium | reverse complement strand
TGCCAATGTCTCCTCAGACCCGCCCCGCGATGATCGGGCTCGGAAAGCCTCCTAGTCGAGCGGTTCGCGCGTGGCGAAGACGGTGATCTCCTCGCGGTCGTGATAGAGCTGCTTGGCGCGCCAGCGCCCGGCCGGGGGCAGGACCGCGTCCAGGGTGGCGAGCTCGTCGCGCACCGTGCGCCAGCGCTGCTTCATCGGCAGCTTGAGATTGAACACGGTGTGGCGGCAGTCGCCGCGCTCGAGCCATTGGGCGACCAGGCGCACGATACGCCGCGGCTGCTCGACCATGTCACAAACGAGCCAGTCGACCGCGCGGCGCGGGCGATAGCGAAAGCCATCGACACGGTGATGGCGGATGCGCTCGTGATCGCGCGCCGCGGGCGCCAGGTGGGCGCCGTCGACGGCCTCGACGTTGACGCCGCGCTCGCCGAGGAACCAGCTCCAGCCGCCCGGGGCGGCCCCCAGGTCGACCGCGCTGCGCCCGGGGCGAAGCCAGCTCGCCCATTCCGACTCCCCCAGGAACAGCTGCAGCGCCTCCTCGAGCTTGACCACGGAGCGGCTGGGTGCGGCCCGGGCCACTTTGAGCCGGGGGATGCCCCCGGGCCAGGGCGCGCCGTTGTGGGGGCTGGATAGGCCGATGTGGGCGCTATCGCCGCGGGTGAGGACCACGTGCAGCACGGGCGCGTTTGAGCGCCGCTCGACGCCGGCCGCGCACAAGGCCGCCTCGATGGGCCGATGCAGCGCCCTGGCAAGGCGCGCCAGTGGTCGGCCGTTGTCGCTGTCGGGGTGCTCGACACGCAGCTCGCGGTAGCCGCTGATGTGTTCCGCCGCCGCCCGCGCCAGCGGGCTCGCGCGGTCGCTGGTGTCCAGTCCCGTGGGACGCGCGAGCACGGCGAGCCACTGGCGCGTGAACACCAGCGAGGCGAACGCGATCGCCGACTCCAGGCGCGCGAGATCGCCGTCGACGGCCGGGTGGAATTCGCTGTAGCCGTCGCCGTTGCGGCACCAGCCGCCGACCCCGATGCGCGCCGCGCGCTCGGTCAGCTCGGCCGCGCAATCGCCCTCCATGCCGGGCCGGCACAGGGCGAAGACGGCGTCGGCATGGGGATGAGCGCGCATGGCGCGCAAGCCTAGACCAAAGGGGCAGTGGATGCAGCCCGTGCGGCCGGCGAAGGCAGAGCCTTGTTTTTTCTTCTAGAATCGGGCGGCACCGTGGCGCGGTCGGGTGCGATCCGATCGCCGTGATGCGCTCGAGGGGCGCGGCCGTGCGCATTGGCCGGCGTCGCTTGGGCCACCCCCCTTCTTCGCAAAAGGAGTCCAGCCGATGCAACGTAGCAAGCTTGTCATGGTGCTCGTGGGCGGCACTATGGTCGCCGCCGCCTGTTCCACCGTCAGCCCCGAGCCGGGGGCCGAGGCGATCGAGGTCCTCGAGGCCAAGCGAACGGAGAAGTGCGACAAGAAGGGCCAGACCCGGGTGCAGGTCCCCACGAGCTTCGGTTTCATCAAGCGCGGCGACAAGGCGATCCGCGCGGACTTGCGCACGCTCGGGCGCAACTCGGCCATCGACATGGGCGGCGACACCATCACCCCGCTCACGGAGATCAGTGACGGCAAGCAGACCTTCGGTGTCTACGACTGCATCGACGACTGAGTGATCGCCGGCCAAAAGGGGGCGAGTGCATGAGCACAGGCAACGTGCATGCGCTATCGATCGCGGGCTCGGATCCGTCGGGCGGCGCTGGTATCCAGGCCGACCTGAAGACCTTCGCGGCACTGGGTGCCTACGGCATGACGGCGATCACCGCGCTCACGGTGCAGAACACGATGGGTGTGCGTGATGTCCACGCGCCGCCACCCGCCTTCGTGGGCGCCCAGATCGACGCGGTGTTCGACGATATCCGCGTCGACGCGGTCAAGATCGGCATGCTCGGGTCGGCCGATACCATCGAGGTGGTCGCAGACTGCATCGAGCGCTGGCGCCCGTCCACGGTCGTGCTCGACCCCGTCATGGTCGCCAAGAGCGGCGACCGCTTGTTGAGCGCGGATGCGGTCGGGGCCTTGCGCGAGCGCCTGGTGCCGTTGGCCACGATCATGACGCCGAATCTCGGTGAGGCCGGGGATTTGCTCGGCGACGCGGATGCGCCCGCCGATCTCGACGCCATGCACGCCGCGGCCGAGCGCCTCGCTGCACTCGGGCCGAGGGCGGTTCTGGTCAAGGGTGGCCATCTCAGCGGCGACAGCGCCAGCGACGTGCTCTGTGTCGACGGCACATTCGAGCTGTTGAATGCGCCCCGGGTGGCGACCCGCAACACCCACGGCACGGGGTGCACGCTGTCGTCGGCAATCGCCGCGCTCGTGCCCCGTTCGGCGACGCTCGAGGGCGCGGTGCGCGGGGCCAAGCGCTATCTCAGCGCCGCCCTGCAGG
Source organism: uncultured Ectothiorhodospiraceae bacterium (assembly GCA_964445325.1). Classification (GTDB taxonomy): domain Bacteria; phylum Pseudomonadota; class Gammaproteobacteria; order XJ16; family Halofilaceae; genus Halofilum. Next base: position 21,250 of record CAYUKN010000028.1, on the reverse strand, counting down.
CCGCGGACGACCTCGACGTCGGTCAGGGCCACGGCCCGCTCAACCACATGGAGGGGCTGCCCCGTGCCGATCCGGCGGCGAGCCTGCTATCGCAAGACGCCTAACCGCTTCGGGCCTGGCCGTCACCGCCGCGGGAGGCGGTGGCGCAAGGCAGGGTGGCTTCCTCGACGATCCGGAACTGGCGCTCGCGACGGTCGTCGGCCCGCGTGTAGAGCGCGAGGCGGTCCAGGGTGAGCGTCGCGGGCGCGGGGCAATAGCTGTCGACCCACTCGAGTGCCCGCGCCCGGATCGTGTCACCGCCGCGCCGGGGTGGCCGGCCCAGCGTGAGGTGCGGGCGCGGCTCGCGGGTCTCGGCGCTTTGGCCGGCCGCGCGTCGCAGCGGGTCGCGCCACTGGCCGATGACCTCGGCGAGCGTTGCCGCGCCGTCGCCCAGATCGAGGCCGAATGCCGAGGGCCGACGGGGATTGCCCAACGCGGCGGGGGCGCCGAGGGTCACGCTGAACGGACCCGCCGCGATCCACGCGGCTCGCCAGGCCGCGTAGGCGGCATCGGGGCCGACGCTGCCCAGGAACGCGACGGTGATGTGCAGGTCACCCGCGTGGAATCGCCGCAGGCCCGCGGGCAGATCCGCCAAGAGATCGCGCGGCAGCTCGGCGGCGTCGACGGGCAGCGCGATGAACCAGTTCGCCATAGCGTTTCCGCGCATGGACGCCGCGCGCTACTCTAGCGGCATCGGCCGCCGCGGGGCCAATGCATGAGCACCGAGCAATCCGTCACACCAGCCCGGGCGGGTGCCGCCCGGGGTGCCCACTGGATTGGCGATGGCTGGCAGGTCTTTTGCGCCAACCCGGGCATGTGGCTGGTGCTCACCCTGATTTGGTTGTTGATCAACCTGGCGCTGCAGCTCCTGCCGTTCGTGGGTTTCCTGGTTGTCGTGTTCATCGCGCCGGCGCTGGCCGGCGGTCTGCTCACCTGTGCCCGCGACAGCCTCGCCGGCGAGGCGCTCGACGTGGGCCAGCTGTTCGATCCGATCACCGACGCGCGCCGCCGCGATCCCGTCCTGGTGCAGGGCGCGCTGTTCCTGCTCGCCAATCTAACGGTGCTCGCGATCACGGGCGGACTCATGATGGGCACGATCGGCAGTGCCATGCTCGAGCACCACGCCGAGATGCTCCAGCGCGGCCACATGGAGCCAGGGGCGCTCGATCCGGCCGCCATGATCGACATGGCGATGCCGGTGATGTTCGCCGCGCTCGCGGCTCTTGCGCTCCAGGTCGTGCTCTGGGCATTGTTCTTCTACGCCGTGCCGCTGGTCGTGTTCAACGGGGTCGGCCAGGGGGCGGCGCTGGGCGCGAGCCTTCGCGGCGTCCTGCGCAACTGGTTGGCGCTGTTGGTCTTCGGCGTGCTGTGGCTGTTGCTCGCGATCGCTGCGTCGATTCCCTTGTTCCTCGGCTGGCTCGTGCTGCTGCCGATGACCTTCGGCGCCTGGCTGGGGTCATACCGCGACATCTTTGGGCATCTGTCCGGCGACGACGCCGCCACCGATGACGCCCAGCCGGCGCGCCAGCCCGCGCCTCCCTAGGCGGCCGTCCGACCAAGCCGGCACCGCCGGTTCGCGTGGCGCTCACCGGTATCCTGGGGCAAGTGCTCAACCACCCTGTTCGCGGCCCGATCTCCCGGGAGCGCGGCGGCAGCGGGTATCGGCGCGCAGGGAACCGCGGGCCAAACTGTGCGCGCGCCGCGCTCGGCTCGCGCGTCATCGGCCGTCGTTCAGCCGCTATTTTGTCGCCTCGGTCGCTGTGGGACGCTCGCGCGAGCGACTCGCCACCGGTCGCGCTTGAGCTCGCCGCGCAGCCGCCGCAGGCCGTCGTGGAGGTGCACGCTTGCGTTGGCTGCCGTGGAAATGGGTCGTACGGCGAGCGGCGCGGGCGTATGGCTTCATCGATCCGCTCGCGATCCTGGCGCGCATGGAGCGCTTCTCCCAACCGGCCGAGGTGGCCCAGCCCATGGAGCTGCTGCGTGCCGGGCTGATCTTCCATGCGCGCGGCCTGGTCAATACCAAGGCGATCCAGCACAACCTCGACCGGGTATGGCCCTACTGGGTCGTGCGCCAGTTCGACCCGGCCGACGCCTCCTTCGTCCCGCGCGCGTTGTCGTTCTCCCACGTCAATCTCACCCACCGCAATTGGACGGCGGTCGGGCTGCCGGACTGCCCCGAATACCCGATCGTCGATCCGCGCGGGCTGGTGACGCCGTAGCACGACGGCTGGTCGATCGACTGCTGGATCCTGTCCGAGCACCGGGCGCCGCTGCTGCCGGCCGAGGCCACCGAGGCCGAGCAGCATTGGGCGCTCGAGCCGACGCCGACCGTGGTCACATCCACCGCGGGGACTGCTGGCGGGCTGGGCACGGGTGTCCGGGTCGTGCGCGTCGACGGCCGCGCCCGCGTGCGTATCGAGCTCGAGGCCGACGCCTCACCCGGGGCTTGGCTCGCCGTGGCCATACGGCCGTACAACCCCTAGGGCGTCCAGTTCGTCGACGAGCTCTCTCCTTGGCCGACGGCGGGATCCGCGTCAACGATCGGGCCGATGTGCACATGACCCCCGCGCCCGGGCTGTTGTGCTTCGACCGCTACGGCCAGGGCGACGTCTACCACGCGCTGCCGCACGGCGGCGACAGTGACCACGGTGTGGCCTGCCCGGTCGGCACGGGCGACGGGGGCGGCCCGGAATCGGCGTCGTTGTACCGAGCGCGTCGCCGCATTGCACGAACGCCTGGAGGGCGGCGCTCGAGCTCAGGCCATCGGACGCGGGTGGAATCGCCTGCGCGGGCGGATCGAGGCCGAGCGGGGGCTGGTCGCGGCCAAGGCCGATAGCGCCGGGCATGCGATGCGGCCCTCCGGGCCCGACTGAAGTGGCGCAAGTGGGACACCGATAATCTCTTTTTATAGTGTTCCACGGAGTGAAACACTATAAAAAGAGTGTTTAAGTTACTGTATAAAAGAAATTTTTTTACGTGATGCGAGAGGCTGCGTGACTTTGGATACTGGCTGGTGCGAGCGTGGTGGGATGCGCGTGGGATGGCGCCCCGTTGCAGCGACGGACGCCGGCTTGGCAAAGCGCGTATCATCGAGTGGCAGCGATGTCAGCGGATACGCGCGATGAGCCATAGCTGCCAGTGCGAATCCACCGATCGCCGTCTCGGCGTGGTTTTTGGGAAGATCGGTGATGATAATCGCGCGGTCCGCGATGCCGCCGAGCGCTTCGGTTGGGAGTGGAGCGATGATCTGGGGGCTGCGGCGGTCCCGGTTGGGCCCAACTCGACACTGGCGGGTCCGGCGGACCTGTTCGACCTCATCTCCGGCATCGTCGGCGACACCGCGGCGGGTAATCTGCCCGCGGTCTGGCTCGAGCCCAGCGGGCTCGAGTCGCAGGTGGGCCGGTTGCTGCGCGCCGGGCGGCTGGGCGAGCTCGCCCCGCAAGGCGACAGCCCGCTCGGGCAGCTGCTCGAGCAGGGCCGGATCGAGACGTGGTTCCAGCCCATCGTGCGCGCCGGCAGCGAGGCCGTATGGGGCTACGAATGCCTCATGCGGGCGCGCGACATGGACGACGACAGCATCATCTCCCCGGGGCGCATCATCGACTGGGCCCGGCGGGAGAACCTGCTGTTCACGCTCGATCGCGTGTGCCGCGAAACCCACGTGCGCAACGCTGCCCGGCACAACGCCGGCGGCGGCCACCACAACTATTTGATCAACTTCCTGCCGACGGTCATCTACCAGCCCCAGTTCTGCCTGCGCACGACGGTGCAGGCGCTCACCGGGACGGGGCTCGATCCGGGCCAAGTGATTTTCGAGGTCGTCGAGACCGAGCAGGTGGCCGACCGGGAGCACCTGCGCGGGATCCTGAAGTACTACCGCGACAACGGCTTCGGCATGGCGCTCGACGACGTCACCGCGGGCTACGCCGGCCTCGCGCTGCTCGCCGACCTCGATCCCGATCTGGCCAAGATCGATCGCGAGGTCGTCTGGGAGAGCGTCTCGTCGCAGCGCCACGCCGACATCTGCCGCGCCATCATCGAGTACGCCCACAAGCAGGACATCCCGGCGCTGGCCGAGGGCGTCGAGACGGCCGAGCAACGCGATCTCATGACGCGCCTGGGTATCGACTTGCTCCAGGGCTACTTTTTCGGCCGCCCGGCACCCCCCGAAAAGACCTAGGAGGCGAGCATGGAACGCGAGCAGGCGGGATCGCCGACGGCATTGCTGGCGCATTGGCGCGGCCCGGACATGCCGGAGCCTTGGCGCGCCTACGAGCGCTGGTGGCACGAGACTGGCCGGCCCATGTCCGCGACCGTCGATCGCGCCGGGACGCCGCCGCTGGCGATGTACGACCGTTTCGGCGAGCGCATCGACGCGATCGCGTATCCCGCCGGCTATCGCGAGTTGCTGCTGCGCGGCTATCGCGAGGGTGTGGTCGCCGACGCCATCGACCAGGGAAGCCTGCTGCGAGGCTTTGCCCTGGGCTACATTACCTCGTACTTCGATCCGGGCTTGTATTGCCCCTACACGGTCTCGCTCGGCACGGCCGTCGCCCTCTACAAGTACGGTGACGGCGAACCGTGCCGGGCCATGCTCGAGCGCCTGATCCGGCGCGACGAGGCGGTCTGGCAGGGTGCGACCTGGATGACCGAGAGCGGAGGCGGCTCCGATCTGGGCCGCAACGTGCACACACGCGCGGAGGCGGACGGCGCCGGCTGGCGCCTGACCGGCGAGAAGTATTTCGCCAGCAACGTGGGTGCCGAGGTCGCCGTCGTCGCTGCCCGCCGCGGGGATGCGCCCGATGGCATCCGCGGCTTGGGGCTCTACGCTTTGCCGCGATGGGCCAGCGACGGGCGCCTCAACTACCGCATCCGCCGCTTGAAGGACAAGATCGCGACGCGCTCGGTGCCCACGGGGGAGGTCGAGCTCGATTGCGCCGAGGCGGTCGAGCTGGCGCCCCCCGGCGAGGGGATCTATCCGATCATGGAGATCCTCAACATCTCGCGCATCGCCAACAGCATCGCCTCGGTCGCCTGCATCCAGCGGGCCCTGCACGAGGGCTGGGCCTTCGCCGCGGGCCGCCAGGCCTTCGGCCGCACCGTGGCCGACCAGCCCCTGTTCCGGCGCCAGCTCGAGCAGTGGCAGCAAACGCTCGCCGATGCCTTCGCGCTCGCCTGGGCCGCGGCCGACGAGCTCGACGCGGTCTGGCTGGAGCATCGGCCCTATTCCGCGCGCTACCACCGCTTCCGCTTACTCGCCCATCTGGCCAAATACTGGACCGCCCATCAGGCGGTCGCCGCCGGGCGTTGGGCGATGGAGGCCTTCGGCGGTAACGGCGCGGTGGCCGATTTCGGGGTCGAGCGCCTGCTGCGCGAGGCGATGATCCTGTCGATCTGGGAGGGCACACCGCATCGCCAGATGCTCGACGGCCTCGAGGTGATGCAGCGCGAGCAGGCCCACGAGGCCTTGTTCGCGTGGCTGGGCGAGCCCGCCGGCACCGCCGCCCAGCGCGAGCGCGTCGAGCGCCTGCTCGCCCAGGACGCCGACGCGCGCGCCGCGGGGGTCGAGCCCGTCTTCGCCGAGCTGGCCGCCTGGGTTGCGCGCTGCCTGTCCCAGCGATTGCCGGCGCCTCAGTAGCGCCGCTCGAAGCGCACGTAGACCCCGGCCGGATTGCCGCCGTGGCCACGCAGGGTGACCACACCCCCGTCGCCGGTGTAGAGGTCGACGGCCGCGAATGCACCGATGCGGCCGTCGGCGTTGAACGGCGTCGTCGCGGCGGCCGGGGCATCGACATCCTCGCTGCCGTCGACCGCGGTCGCGCTGGGTCCGATGCGCACCGACACGGCGTCGCTCGGTGTGAGCCGCAGCGCGGGGCGCACGTCGAAGGTCAGCCACTCGATCTCGGTGCGCTCGTCGCTGTCGTTTTCGTGGCGCACTGCGGTGTAGCGCAGGCTCGCCCGTAGATCGAGGCCTACGCCGTCGGTGGCGCTCAACGCGCCGGCGAAGGCGAGCTCGCCGTAGTAGCCGTCGAGGTCCAAGCCGGCCGTCTGGGACCGGTCGGCTTGGTCGAGGCCCGCGCCGCCGAGGCGTATGCCCATGCGGGTGCCCGGCGCCAAGCGTTCGTGGAAGGACACGCCGAGACGCCCTAGCTCGAGGTCGCCGCCGCCGCTGTCGTCGGCGTAATCGACGGCGAGATCCTCGCGTGCGAGGTGGAGGTCGAAGGCCGTGCCCGCCTCCGGATAGGGCACGCCGATGAAGGCGCCGCCTACGCGCACGTCGGCGGCGCGAGCGCCGTTGCCCGGGGGAACCAGGGCGAGCCCCAGGGCGAGGCCTAGTGCTTGAGTGACCCAGGCGGGCCAGCTACAAGATATAGGGTACATCGCTGCATCGAGGGCGGCGGAAGCGCTACACTATGACAACTCCGCCGGACCGATTCCAGGAGGCGCGCCCCATCATGTTGTGCCCGTTCTGCCACCATGCCGACACGCGCGTCATCGATTCGCGCCTGGCGAACGAGGGCGAGCAGGTCCGGCGGCGCCGTGCTTGTGGCGACTGCGGGGAGCGCTTCACCACCTACGAGAGCGCCGTCGATCTGGCGCTGCCGCGCATCGTCAAGCGCGATGCCTCGCGCGAGCAGTTCTCCGCGGACAAGCTGCGCGGGAGCTTCATGCGGGCGCTGGAGAAGCGTCCCGTCGCGACCGAGGCGATCGACGACGCCCTCGAGCGCATCAAGCGCCGCCTGCGCGCACAGGGCGAGCGCGAGATCGATGCGCGGCGCATCGGGGAGTGGGCCATGGCCGAGCTCCGCCATCTGGATCAGGTGGCCTACATCCGCTTCGCCTCGGTCTATCGCGAGTTCGAGGATGTCGCCGCCTTCCGTGAGGAGATCGAGCGCCTCGAGCGCGAGCCCGCTGCCGACGGCGCCTCGGTCCATCGTCAGCAGCTGCCGTTGCCCGGCGTCGAGGTCAACTGATGACGCCGCCGTGACGGACGCGACCGACGCCGCCCATATGGCGCGCGCGCTGCGCATGGCCGCGCGCGGGCTCTACACGGTCGATGGCAACCCGCGCGTGGGCTGCGTGATTGCCCACGGCGAGTTGGTCGTGGGCGAGGGATATCACGCCGCCGCGGGCGAGGCCCACGCCGAGCGCGTCGCCCTCGCCAACGCCGGCGAGGCTGCCCGTGGCGCGACCGCCTACGTCACGCTGGAGCCGTGCTGCCACCAGGGGCGCACCCCGCCGTGCACCGATGCGCTGGTCGAGGCGGGCGTCGCGCGCGTCGTCTACGCCCTGCGCGACCCCGACCCGCGCGTGGCCGGCGCTGGCGCGGCTGCGCTCGAACGTGCGGGTGTGCAAGTCGAGCGTCGCAGCGCGGCCGCCGGCGAGGCCCGCGCGCTCAATATCGGCTACGTCAAACGCCTGGCGGCGGGTCGGCCCTGGATCCGGGTCAAAGTCGCGGCGAGTCTGGATGGCCGGACGGCGCTGGCGTCGGGCGAGAGCCAGTGGATCACGGGAGCGCCGGCGCGCGATGACGGCCATCGCTGGCGCGCGCGCAGCTCGTACGTGCTTACGGGGCGGGGCACGATCGCCCACGACGATCCCTCGCTCAACGTCCGGCTGGACGCGTCGGCCCTGGGGATCGACCGGCCGCCACACCAGCCCGGTGTGGCGATCGTCGATCGCGAGCTGCGCACGCCGCCGCAGGCGCGCGTCTTCGATGTCCACGATCGCGTGGTCGTGTTCTGCGGTGACGCCGCTTCGACGGATGCCGCCGAGGGCCTGCGGGCCCGGGGCGCGGAGGTCGTCGCCCTGGCGACCGACGACCACGGCATCGAGCCCGCGGCCTTGTTCGCCGCACTCGCTCAACGCGAGGCCAACGAGATCCACGTCGAGGCGGGGCCGACACTCTGTGGTTCATTTTTATCAACGGGTTACGTAGATGAGTTGATCTACTATATGGCGCCCACGCTGCTCGGTGCCAGCGCGCGTGGGGCGTTCACGATGGGCCCGCTGGCGTCGATGGCCGAGCGCGTCGATCTGCACATCCGCGACGTGCGGCGCGTGGGCAGCGATCTGTGCGTGCGCGCGCTGCCGCTCATCGATCGCGAATGAGCGGGCCCGACGGGCGCGATCGAGGAGGGGAGATACCGCGATGACCACGGCCGTGGTGGTGCGCAAGAACGGGCAGGCGTGTATCGCCGCCGATACCCTGACCACGCTGGGTGAGCAGAAGCAGTCGGCGCGCTACGACCGGGGCTCGGACAAGCTCCAGGGCATTGGCGACGGGGCGATCACGATCGTCGGCAGCGCCGCGCACGCGCTGGTGATCGAGAGCATCACCCGGGGCAAGCGCGTGCGCTTCGATCTGCGGGATCGGCTGCGCATATTCGAGTCCTTCCGCGCGCTTCACAGCGAGCTCAAGGAGCAGTACTTCCTGAATCCGAAAGAAAGCGAGGACGAAAACGCGCCCTACGAGTCCTCGCGCATCGACGCCTTGATCGCGCATCCCGCGGGTATCTTCGGCGTCTATGCGCTGCGCGAGGTCTACGAGTATAGCCGCTTCTGGGCGATCGGCTCGGGCGCGGAGTATGCCCTCGGCGCCATGCACGCGTGCTATGAGACGGGCGATTCGGCCGATGCGATCGCCCAGGCCGGGGTGCATGCCGGCGCCGAGTTCGACACGGGTAGCGGTCTGCCGCTGACATCGCGCACGTTCACGCTGCGCGAGGGCGATATCGGGGAGGATTGATGTTCACCGGACTGGTCGAGGGCGTCGGGCGCATCGCCCGGATTGAGGGCACCGGCGTCGATCGCCGCTTCCGCATCGAGCCCGATCCGGCCCTACTGGGTGATCTCGCCAGCGGGGCGAGCATCGCCATCTCGGGCGCGTGCCTGACCGCGGTCGAGCCCGACGACACCGGATTCTGGGCCGATGTATCGGCCGAGACGCTCGCATGTACCAACCTGGGCGAGCGCAGCCGGGGCGACCGGGTCAATCTCGAGCGCGCCCTGCTGCCGACCACACGCCTGGGCGGCCACTTGGTGGCAGGCCACGTCGACGGTGTCGGCGAAGTGACTGATTTCCAGCGGGAAGGCGAATCGTGGCGCCTCCGTGTGCGCGTGCCCGAGGGCATGGGGCGCTACGTCGCGCCGAAGGGATCGATCTGCGTCGACGGCATCAGTCTGACCATCAACGACGTCGACGGCCGCGAGTTCGGCGTCAACATCGTCCCGCATACGCTGGCGGTGACCACACTCGCCGATACCCACGTGGGCCAGCGTGTGAACCTCGAGGCCGACGTGATCGCGCGCTACGTCGAGCGCCTGCTCACCGCCACCGACGGCTTGGGCACCGAGGGCGTCACGCGCGACCTGCTCTTGCGCACGGGTTTCCTCGAGCAGTAGAGCCTAATGCGAACGGGCTCATCAGACCGAGTCATCGCGGTACTCGCGCGAAGCCGCGAAGCCCGCTAAGAGCGACTTCCCAAGCAATCGAGATCCTCAGCAATGGCAACGCTTCGCGTGCTTTGCGCCTTCGCGAGAGTACCAATGTACGGCGTTTGGGCTGACACAGGGCGATAGGATGCCTTGCCTGCGCCGAACCGAAGAGCGGCAAATGTAGGGAGACCTGGCTTGCGCAGACCGCGGTCTGTAGGCTCGTGGCCGATTCATTAGAAAAGAGGGCAGCATGCAGCTGGATTCGATCGAGGACATCGTCGACGACATCCGCCGC
>CAYUKN010000028.1:0-11378 GCA_964445325.1 uncultured Ectothiorhodospiraceae bacterium | reverse complement strand
AGAGGGCAGCATGCAGCTGGATTCGATCGAGGACATCGTCGACGACATCCGCCGCGGCCGCATGGCCATCATCATGGACGACGAGGACCGGGAAAACGAAGGCGATCTGGTGATGGCGGCCGAGCAGGTCCGCCCACAGGACATCAACTTCATGTCCAAGCACGGCCGTGGCCTGATCTGCCTGACGCTGACGCGCGAGCACTGCCAGCAGCTGCGACTGCCGCTGATGGTTTCGGACAACCAGGCCGCCCACCGCACCAACTTTACCGTCTCGATCGAGGCGGCCGAGGGTGTGACCACGGGCATCTCCGCGGCCGACCGGGCCCGCACCATTCAGGCCGCCGTGGCCCCCGACGCCCGGCCCGAGGATCTCGTCCAGCCAGGCCATATCTTCCCATTGATGGCGCAGATGGGCGGAGTGATTACGCGCGCGGGTCATACCGAGGCCGGCTGCGATCTGGCGCGTCTGGCCGGCCACGAGCCCGCAGCCGTGATCGTCGAGATCCTCAACGAGGACGGCTCAATGGCGCGCCGTCCCGATCTGGAGGAATTCGCCCGGCGCCACGACATCAAGATCGGCACGATCGAGGATCTCATCCGCTACCGCATGGAGAACGAGAAGACCATGGAGTGCGTCGCGGATACGGACTTCCCGACCGCCTATGGCCACTTCCGCCTCTACGCCTACCAGGACATGATCGAGAACGGGCTCCATCTCGCCCTGGTCGCCGGCGAGATCCGCCCCGACCGGCCCACCAACGTCCGCGTCCACGTCGAGAACCTGCTCTGCGACACCCTGGGTGCCCAGTACGGTTGCGGTTGGCCGCTGCACGATGCCATGCAGCGCGTCGCCGAGATGGGCGAGGGCGTGGTGGTGATCCTGCGCACGCCCGAGAACCCGCGCGAGCTGGTCCAGCGCATACACCAGTACCAGCTCGCCGGTGGCCGCCCCGAGCACGACCGCCAGGGCGAGCAGCCCGAGGACTACCGCACCTACGGCATCGGCGCCCAGATCCTCTATGACCTCGGCGTGGGCCAGATGCGGCTGATGAGTGCGCCCAAGATCTTCCACGGGATGGGCGGCTTCGGCCTCGAGGTGGTCGACTACATCACGAGCTGAAGCGCGAATGCGCCAAAGGCTCATCCACTCGAGCCCGACTGAGGCAGCGCGGGCCAAGCCATCCCTGATCCGGTACAATTTCATCCCCGCCATTGGGACCGAGCGATCATGTCGGATTTGTCGATCATCGAGGGCGAGCTCCATGTCGAGCGCGCGCGCATCGCGATCGTGGTGACGCGTTTCAACGGCTTCGTCACCGAGGCGCTGCTCAACGGTGCCCTCGATACCTTGCGCCGCAGCGGTATCGCCGACGACGACGTCACGGTCGTGCGTGTGCCCGGCTGCTACGAGATGCCGCTGGTCGTCGACAAGCTCGCCGCCTCGGGCGACTACGACGGCATCATCGCCCTGGGCTGCGTGATCCGCGGGGCGACCGCCCACTTCGAGTACGTCGCCGGTGAGTGCAGCCGCGGCTTGAGCGACGCGATGCGCCGCCACGGCCTGCCGGTCGCCTTCGGGGTGATCACCACGGAGAACATCGAGCAGGCCCTGGAGCGCGCCGGCGTGAAGGCGGGCAACAAGGGCGCGGACGCGGCCGGGTCCCTGCTCGAGATGATCAGCCTGCTGGGCAAGCTCTGAAGCCGCGCATGGGCCACAACACGGACAACAAGGTCACCGCCGCGCGCCAGCGCGCGCGCCGGCTGCTCGTGCAGGCGCTGTATCAGTGGCAGGTCAGCGGCGACGATCCCGGCGAGATCGTTGTGCAGTTCACCGACGAGCGCGGGATCGGCCGTGCCGATGTGGCCTACTTCCGCGATCTCATGCGCGCGATCCCGGCCGACATCGAGGGCATCGACGCCAAGATCGAGCCCTGGCTGCAGCGCTCGCTCGCGCTCGTCGATCCGGTCGAGCGGGCCATCCTGCGGCTGGCGTGCTACGAGCTGAGCGAGCGCTGGGATGTGCCCGCACGCGTCGTCATCGACGAGGCCGTCGAGCTCGCCAAGGGCTTTGGCGCCCAGCAGGGCCACCGCTTCATCAACGGGGTCATCGACCGCCTGGCGCACCAGCTGCGCAGCCGCGAGATGGGCTCGTCGCGCCCCGCGCCGGCCGCGGGCACCTGAGGTCTTCCAGGCCCGAGACGACGGCCCGGCCGACCGATCCCAGCCGTAGGCACGAACGCATGGCCGCCGAGTTCGACCTGATCGAGCGCTATTTCGCGCATCTGACGCCCCTGGGGGCGGACGTGCGCGCCGGGATCGGCGACGACTGCGCGCGCGTGACGGTCCCGGCCGACTCGGAGCTCGCGGTCTCGGTCGACACCTTGATCGAGGGCGTGCATTTCCCCGTCGATACCGCCGCCGCCGACGTTGGCTGGAAAGCACTCGCCTGCGGGCTGAGCGATCTGGCCGCGGCGGGCGCCGAGCCCGCCTGGGCGACGCTGGCGCTGACGCTGGCCAGTAGCGACGAGACTTGGCTCGCGGCCTTCGCGCACGGTTGGGGCGAGTTGGCCGCGGCCTACGGGGTGTCCCTGATCGGTGGCGATACCACGCGCGCTGCGCGCCTGGCCGTGACGTGCCAGGTGGCGGGGCATACCCCGATTGGTGCGGCGTTGACCCGCGACGGGGCGCGCCCGGGCGACGATGTCTGGGTGTCGGGCACGCCGGGTGAGGCGGCCGCGGGGCTGGCACAGCTGCAGCAACCGGGCGCCGATGTCGATGCGTACCTGCGGGCTCGGTTGGATCGGCCCAGCCCGCGCCTGGCCCTGGGCCGGGCGCTGCGCGGCCGAGCCTCCGCCTGCATCGATGTCTCCGACGGGCTCGCGGCCGACGCCGGTCATTTGGCCCGTGCCAGCGGCATGGCGCTGACGCTCGACGCGGGCGCGCTGCCCGTCTCCCAAGCGCTCGCCCGCGCCGGCTCGCCCGAGCGCGCGCGCGAGTGGCTCCTGGCCGGGGGCGACGATTACGAGCTGTGCTTCACCGCCGCACCCGGCGCGATCGATGCGGCCGCAATCGCGCAAGAGACGGGCACGAGCGTCACGCGCATCGGCGGCGTCGAGGCGGGTTCGGGGGTGGCGCTGCGCGAGGGCGATGGCGCGATCATCGCCCTGGTCGACGGCGGCTTCGATCATTTCCGCGATGCCTGAATCGATTGTATCGCTTGGTGCCGTGCGCCCATGACGCGCCACGCTGATCCACAGCGCCCGCGCGAGCCCGCGCTCGCTGATCTGCGCGATCCCGTGATGTGCCTGGCCCTGGGTTTTGGCAGCGGCCTCGCGCCGCGCGCGCCCGGCACGGCGGGCTCGGTCGTCGGCAGCGCGGTGTTCCTGCTTCTGGTGCCGCTCGGGGGCGCCGTGCAGGCGCTGGCGTGCACGGCCTTGGTGATCGTCGGCGTGCCCATCTGCGGTGTGGCGGCCCGGCGCCTCGGTCAACACGACCACGGCGCCATCGTCTGGGACGAGCTCGCCTGCGTGCCCATCGCCCTGGCGGCCGTGCCCCTGTCGTTGCCGTGGCTGATCGGGTCCTGGATCGCTTTCCGCGCCTTCGATGTGCTCAAGCCATGGCCGATCGGCTGGTTGGATCGGCGCCTCGGGGGAGGGCTGGGGATCATGGTCGATGATTTGGCCGCGGCCTTGCTGGCGGCGGCCGTCGTGGGCGGCGCGCACTGGCTGTGGTTGGCGTTGTAAGCGCCCGGTCGCCCGATCGCGACGGACCCAACAACACTTCAGGGCAGAGCGATGCCGGCGTTGCGCAACAGCGCCGCAAGGCGTATCAGCGGCAGTCCAACCAGGGCGTTGGGGTCGTCGCCCTCCATCGCTTGGAACAACGTGATCGCGTAGCCCTCGGATCGGATGCTGCCGGCGCAATCGTAGGGTGCCTCGGTGGCGAGATAGCGCTCGATCTCGTCGGCGTCCAGGCGACGGAAGGCGACCCAGTAGACTGTATGCTCGACGTGCGCGGCCGCGCCCGGCGCGCGCGTGTCGATCAAAGCAAGCCCCGTGTAGAAGCCCACCCGCTCGCCGCTACAGGCCTGGAGCTGCTCGACCGCGCGGTCGTGTTGCTCGGGCTTCTCCAGGATACGCTCACCCAGGGCCGCAACCTGATCCGAGCCGATGACGAGGGCGGGCTCGTCATCGGCGTCAGCGACGCTCGCCGCCTTGGCCCGGGCCAGGCGCTCGACCAGCTCGGCGGGGGATTCGTCGGGGCCGGGGGTCTCGTCACAGTCGGGAGCGACCACATCGAAGGGGAGCCGAAGCTTTTCCAGAAGATGCCGCCGGTAGGGCGAGGTGGACGCCAGTACGATCCGTGGCGTTGTCATGCTATCTCTCGTTCGAGCGCCTGGCGGGCAAGCCTAGCGGACGGCGCTCGTGGGCCGCAAGGCCCGTTTTGACCGACTGTGCGCGACTCTCTAAAATATCTCATCTTATGTCTGAGCGACTGCCCGTCCAGCTCGACCCGGTGACGCTCGCCGACCGCGGGCGCGATCTCGCCGGGCGGGTCCCGGTCGCTTCGTTCGAGCGTCTCGGCAGTGCGCTGCACTCGCGTGAGGGCGAGATCGAGGTGGCGCTGCGCTTCGGCCATGATGAGCAGGGTCGTCGGATATTGACCGGCACGCTGGCGGGGGCGCTGCAGCTGGAGTGTCAACGCTGCCTCACGCCCTACGCGCTGCCGATCGATCTGGAGCTCGCGCTCATCCTGGTCGAGAGCGAAAGCGATGCGGAGATGCTGCCGGAAGAGCTCGATGCGCTGGTGGTGGGCGACCGCCGATCGATGCATACCGTCGATATGCTCGAGGATGACCTGATCCTGGCGCTGCCGATCGTGCCGCGGTGTGCCTCGGAGGCCCACTGCGAGCCGGCGGTCGAGCTCCTCGACAGCGAGTCTCTGGAAGAGGGCGGCGAGCAAGCCAAGCAGAACCCGTTCGCGGTTTTGGCCGACGAACGCCACTGACGCCGCGGCACTGGCCCGGCGGACGACGACAACGACCCAACAGACAACGGAGAGCGAGCCCGATGGCGGTACAGCAGCGGCGCAAATCCCCCTCCCGGCGCGGCATGCGTCGATCCCACGACGCGCTCAAGGGCCCGACCCTGTCGACCGAGCCGACCACCGGTGAGCAGCATCGCCGGCATCACGTCTCCCCCGAGGGCTTCTATCGCGGCCGCAAGGTCGTCGAGACCAGCGACGAAGAAGACGAAGACTAACGACGGCCCCGGCGGCTGGACCGCCGGGCGCGAAGACGCCCCAGACAAAGGGAACCGATGTCGGCTGCTCAGGCCATCACGGTGGCGCTCGACGCCATGGGCGGTGACCACGGTCCATCCGTGGTCGTACCAGCGGCGTTGCGCTCACTGGCGCGCCACGAGCATTTGCACCTGACGCTGGTCGGCGATCGCGAGGCCATCGAGTCCACGTTGCCGGCTAACGACCGCCGCCGCGAGCGCATCACCATCCATCACGCCTCGCAGACCGTGGGGATGGATGAAGCGCCGGCCCAGGCACTGCGCTTCAAGAAGGACTCGTCGATGCGGGTGGCCTTGAACCTGGTGCGCGAGGGCGAGGTCAAGGCGTGCGTGAGCGCGGGCAACACGGGCGCGCTGACGGCGACGGCGCGCTACGTGGTCAAGACCCTGCCCGGGATAGAGCGCCCCGCCATCATCACCGCGATCCCCGCGCGCCAGGGCCATACCCACATGCTGGATCTGGGCGCCAACGTCGACTGCACCGCCGAGCATCTGGCGCAGTTCGCGTCGATGGGCTCGACGTTGGCGTCCGCGGTCGACGGCGTCGAGCACCCGCGCGTGGGCCTGCTCAACGTCGGCGCCGAGCAGATCAAGGGCAACGAGCAGGTCAAGCAGGCCGACCAACTGCTCACGTCGATGGATCTGCACTACATCGGTTTCGTCGAGGGCGACGACATCTGCGGCGATCGTGCCGACGTGATCGTGTGCGACGGTTTCGTCGGCAATGTGGCACTCAAGACGACCGAGGGCGTGGCCAAGATCATCAGCCACTTCCTGCGCCGCGAGTTCAACCGCACGCTGCTCAACCGCTTGAGCGGGTTGTTGGCGCTGCCGGTACTGGGGCGTCTCAAAAAGCAGATCGATCCACGCCGATACAACGGTGCCAGCCTGCTCGGTCTCAACGGCATCGTCATCAAGAGCCACGGCAACGCCGATGAGATCTCGTTCGCCAATGCCATCGAGATCGCGATCGTTGAGGTGACGCACGACGTGCCGCGCCGCATCAGCCACCAGCTCGAAGCGCGCCTGCCGCAGGGAATGTCGGCGTGACCTTCGCTCGCATCACCGGCACCGGCAGCTACCTACCCGAAAAGGTGCTGACCAATGCCGATCTCGAGGCGATGGTCGAGACCAGCGACGAGTGGATTCGCGAGCGCACGGGCATCCGCCAACGCCATATCGTCGCCGATGGCGAGGCCACCTGCGATCTCGCCGAGCGCGCGGCCCGCTCCGCGCTCGAGGCGGCGGGGCGCCAAGCGAGCGACATCGATCTCATCGTCGTCGCCACGACCACGCCCGACCGCGTCTTCCCGTCGACGGCGTGCCTTTTGCAGGCGCGTTTGGGGATCCACGGCTGCGCCGCCTTCGACGTGCAGGCGGTGTGCACCGGCTTCGTCTACGCGCTGAGCGTGGTCGACCGGTTCATCCGCACCGGCGGTGCCCAGTGCGCTTTGGTCATCGGCGCCGAGACCATCTCGCGCCTCATCGATTGGACCGATCGCGGCACTTGCGTGCTGTTCGGCGATGGCGCCGGCGCGACGATCGTCGAGCCATCGCACGACGCCGGCATCCATTCGACCCATCTGCATGCCGATGGGAGCTACGCCCATTTGCTGCATGTGCCCAAGGGCGTTTCGCGCGAGCCCGAGGACGTCATGGCGGGGCGGGCGTTCGTCGAGATGAAGGGCAACGAGGTGTTCAAGATGGCGACGAATACCCTGGGCCGCATTGTCGACGAGACGCTGGCATACAATGGCATCGCTCAGGATCAGATCGACTGGCTCGTGCCGCACCAGGCCAATATCCGCATCATCGCGGCGACGGCGCGCAAGCTGAAGCTCGACCTGGAGCATGTCATTATTACCGTCGACCGACACGGAAACACGTCGGCCGCCTCCATTCCGCTGGCGCTCGATACCGGTGTGCGCGATGGCCGCATCGGCGCCGGCGATACGCTGTTGTTGGAGGCGTTCGGTGGTGGCTTTACCTGGGGGTCCGCGCTGATCACCTACTAGAACGAGGTAACACGCCACGCAAGCTTTGCAGCGCAGGGGGACGGCCCGCGATGCGGGCCGCGCTGTATCGCTCTTCGGTTGTGGAGTGACACTACACTCCCTCCCCGCGCCTTGCGCGGCTCGCATCGGTGGCCGCAACGCGCGATCGCGGGAAGTGTTGCCCGGTTTTAACAACAAAGCGCGTCGACAACGGGAGGGGAGCCCGTCGCAATGGTTACGAACCCGAGCGTATTGATCGCCGATGACCACGAGCTGGTCCGCACGGGCATCCGCCGGCTGCTCGAGGAGTGCGACTGCCGGGTGGTGGCCGAGGCCGCGACGGGCGAGCAAGCGGTCGAGCTCGCGCGCGAGCATGGGCCCGACATCGCCTTGATCGATATCCAGATGCCCGGCATCGGTGGCTTCGAGGCCACGCAGAAGATCGGGCGGGTCCATCCGGACTGCCGCGTGATCATCCTGACCGCCCACTCCGAGGGCCCGCTGCCGCGCACGCTGCTGGAGATCGGGGTCTCTGGCTTCCTCAGCAAGGGCTGTGCTTTCGCCGAGATGGATGAGGCGCTGCGCAAGGTCCTCAACGGACAGCGCTATCTCAGCCAGGACGTCGCGCAAAAGCTCGCACTCAACGCGGTCGAGGGTGAGAGCACGAACCCGTTCGATCGCTTGACCTCGCGCGAGCTCCAGGTGGCATTGATGCTGCTGGCGGGCGAGCACAATCGCGAGATCTCGGCGGCGTTGAGCCTGAGCCCCAAGACCGTAACGACCTACCGCCAGCGCATCCTCCACAAGGTCGGTGTCGGCAGCCTGGCCGAGCTGTTGCGGTTGGCGATCCAGTACAATCTGGCGTCATCGGATCACATCCCGGCTGTCGAGTGACTCCTCCCGCCCATGCCGCCAACACACGCTGGCCGGTCAGCGTCTTCGACCCCGCATGTCGCGCGTGTCCGCGCCTCGCGGCGCATCTCGATGGCGTCCACGCCGCGCATCCCGATTACCACTGTCGCCCGGTCGCACCGTTCGGCGACCCGGCCGCACGCCTACTGATCGTGGGGCTGGCCCCCGGCGAGCACGGCGCCAATGCGACGGGGCGGCCCTTCACCGGGGATTACGCGGGGTATCTGCTGTTCGACACCTTGTACCGGTTCGGCTTGAGCAATCAACGTGAGGCCACCGCCGCCGACGACGGCCTGGTGCTCAGCGATTGCCGCATCACCAACGCGGTCAAGTGCCTGCCCCCGGGCAACAAGCCCAGCGCCGCCGAGGTGCGCACCTGCAGCCCCTATCTGGCGGCGGAGCTCGCCCAGCTGCCGCCGCGCGTGGTCATCGGCCTGGGCCGAGTCGGCCACGACGCCGTTCTGCGCGCGCGCGGCTGTCGGCTGAATCGCTACCCCTTCAGTCACGGTGCCGTCCAGCGGCTGCCCGAGGGCCCGCTGATCGTGGACTCGTACCACTGCAGCCGCTATAACACCCAGACGGGGCGGCTCACATCAGCGATGTTCGATGACGTGTTCCGCACGGCCCTCGCGCTCGTGGCTCAGGAGGAGGGATGAGTGAGGCATCGGCCCAGGGCTTCGATCCGCGCGCGTTCCTGCGGACGTGTTCCACCCGGCCGGGTGTCTACCGCATGATCGATGCCCAGGGGACCGTCATCTACGTCGGCAAGGCGGGCAATCTCCGCAGCCGGCTGGCGAGTTATTTCCAGGGCGATCCCGACTCGACCAAAACGCGCGTGATGGTCTCGCACGTCGCCGATGTGCAGGTCACCGTCACTCACACCGAGGCCGAGGCGCTGCTGCTCGAGCACACGCTGATCAAGGAGCATCGGCCCCGCTACAACGTTCTGCTGCGCGACGACAAAAGCTACCCCTATATCTATCTCTCCACCCAGGACGACTATCCCCGCCTCGCGTTCCACCGCGGCTCGACCAAGGGTCCAGGGCGCTACTTCGGTCCCTATCCGTCGGCCGGCGCCGTGCGCAACACCCTGTACCTGATGCAGAAGGTCTTCCGCGTGCGCCAATGCACGGACTCCTATTTCCGCAACCGGACGCGCCCCTGTCTGCAGTACCAGATCGATCGCTGCACGGCGCCTTGCGTTGGCTACATCAGCCGCGAGGAGTACCAACGCGACGTCGATCATGCGCGGATGTTCCTCGAGGGCCAGGATCGCCAGGTGATCGACTCGCTGGTCGAGCGCATGGAGGCGGCCTCGGCCCGCCAGGAGTTCGAGGCGGCGGCGCGCTACCGCGACCGCATCAAGGACATCCGCCAGATCCGCGAGCGCCAGGCGGTCTCCGGCGAGCGCGGTGATCTCGACGTCGTCGCCTGCCACACCGAGGGCGGTCAGAGCTGCGTCCAGGTCTTCTTCGTGCGCGACGGGCGCAACCTTGGAAACAAGGCGTTTTTCCCCCATACACCGGAAGGGGCGGAGGCACCCGACGTGTTGTACGCGTTTCTCACGCAGTTCTATCTCGAGCACGAGGTCCCGGGCGAGATCCTGGTGTCTCACGAGCTGCCCGACCACGCCGTGCTCACGAGCGCGCTGCGCGAGCGGGCAGGGCGTCAGGTCACGCTGTCGTGGCGACTGCGCGGCGAGCGCCGGCGCTGGCTCGACATGGCACGCTCGAACGCGAGCGAGGCTTTGGGCACGCGCCTGGCCTCGCGTGCCGGCATGACCGAACGCCTGGAGTCGCTGATCGACCTGTTGGGGCTGGATTCGCACCCGCAGCGTATGGAGTGCTTCGACATCAGCCACACCCGCGGCGAGGCCACTGTGGCCTCGTGTGTGGTCTTCGGCCCCGACGGGCCCATCAAGAACGAGTATCGTCGCTTCAACATCGATGGTATCGAGCCGGGCGATGACTACGCTGCGATGTATCAGGCGATGCGCCGGCGCTACAGCCGCCTCACGCGCGAGCAGCGGCGCCTGCCCGAGGTGGTTTTCATCGACGGCGGCAAGGGCCAGCTCAGCCAGGGCCGGGCGGTGATGGACGAGCTCGGTCTGGGCCCGGATGATCTGCTGCTCGTGGGGATCGCCAAGGGGCCCGAGCGCACCCCGGGCGAGGAGATGCTCTACATCGGCGACAGCCTCAACGAGCTCACGTTGGCCGCGGACACACCCGGGCTGCACCTCATCCAGCAGATCCGGGATGAGGCCCACCGATTCGCCGTGGCCGGGCACCGGGGCGCGCGCCAGAAGGCGCGCAACCGCTCCGTGCTCGAGGACATCCCCGGCCTGGGGCCGAAGCGGCGCTCGCAGTTGCTCAAGCACTTCGGCGGCATCCAGGGCGTGCGCAAGGCCGGGGTCGAGGATTTGGCAGCGGTGCCGGGCATCAGCGAGAAGCTGGCGCGCACCATCTACGAGGCGACACACGGCGAGACGGCGGGGCAACGCGAATGAACATCACGACACCAACCCTGCTCACGCTCGGACGGATCGCGCTCGTGCCCCTGCTGGTCGTGCTGTTCTATCTGCCGTTCGAGTGGTCCGGACCGGCGGTCGCGATCGCTTTCGCGCTGGGCGGCATCACCGACTGGCTCGACGGCTATCTGGCCCGCCGGCTGAATCAGCGCTCGGCGTTCGGGGCCTTCCTCGACCCGGTGGCGGACAAGGTGATGGTCGCGGTGGTGCTCGTCATGCTCGTCGAGGCCAATCCGTCGCTTTGGATGGTGTTGCCGGCGATGGTCATCATCGGGCGCGAGATCGTCATCTCGGCGCTGCGCGAGTGGATGGCCGAGCTGGGCAAGCGCGCGACCGTGGCCGTGAGCGTGGTGGGCAAGGTCAAGACGACCGCACAGATCGCCGCCCTCATCCTGATGCTGTTCGAGCACCCCATCGCCAGCCTGCCCACGTTCCAGATTGGCTTCGTGCTGCTCTACCTCGCGGCGGCGCTGACACTGTGGTCGATGGTGGCCTATCTGCGCGCCGGCATCGCCGCGGCCAATGAGGACCAGCCGCAGGCCGCGGGGCATTGACAGGCGGCGCGCACTGGATAAAATGCGCTCTACCAAGCGGGAATAGCTCAGCGGTAGAGCACAACCTTGCCAAGGTTGGGGTCGCGAGTTC
>CAYUKN010000027.1:0-24263 GCA_964445325.1 uncultured Ectothiorhodospiraceae bacterium | reverse complement strand
GTATTCACGGCCCACCCCACCGAGG
This sequence comes from uncultured Ectothiorhodospiraceae bacterium, assembly GCA_964445325.1. GTDB lineage: Bacteria > Pseudomonadota > Gammaproteobacteria > XJ16 > Halofilaceae > Halofilum. The sequence continues at coordinate 24,238 of CAYUKN010000027.1, read as the reverse complement.
CGACCCGGCGCACCATCCTGGAGAAGCAGCAACACATCATCCGGGCGTTGACCGACCGACTCGATCCGTCGATGACCCCGGCCGAGGAACGCGCGCGCTTGCAGGTCATCCGCTCCGAGGTCACATCGGCCTGGCAGACCGAGGAGCACCCCGGCACGCGCCCGAGCGTCGCCGACGAGCTCGAGCACGTGCTGTTCTACCTCACCGACATCATCTATCGGATCGTGCCGCCGTTCTACGAGGAGGTCGAGAACGCGCTCGAGCACGTCTACGGTGCCGAGGCGGCCTCGATGCGCCTGCCCCGAATCCTGCGCTTCGCCTCGTGGGTAGGCGGCGACATGGACGGTAACCCCAATGTCTCGGCCGATACCCTGCGCAACGCGCTCTACCAGCAGCGCGCGAGCATCCTGGCGCGCTATCGCAGCGAGCTGGCGCAATTGGCCCGGCGGTTGTCGCAGTCGACCTCGCGCATCGGGATAGACGCGGCGGTGACCGAGCGCGTCGATGACTATATCGCGCGCTTCCCCCAAGCGGCCGAGCGTATCCCGCCGCGCCACCGGAACATGCCCTACCGCGCGCTGTGCCATCTAATGAGCGCGCGCCTGCAGGCTACCGTCGACGAGGACTCCGAGGGCTATCCGGGCCCGGAGGCCTTCCTCGACGACGTGCGCGCGATGGCCGACAGCTTGATCAACAACAAGGGCTCGCACGCGGGCCTGTTCAACGTGCGCCGCCTGCTGCGCCGGGCGGAGACATTCGGGTTCCACCTCGCCACCGTCGATGTACGCCAAGACGCGCGCGTCCACCGCACGGTGATGGGCCGGCTGCTCGGGGACGAGCACTGGGCAGAGCGCGACCCCGGCGAGCGTACGCGCCTCCTCGAGCAAGCGATCGCCGACGGGCGCGAGCCCGTCGCCACGGACGACCCCGAATGCGCGCGCGCATTCGACGTGTTCCGCGCCATCGCCGAGCTGCGCGCCCACTTCGGCTCGGGGGCGATCGGATGCTACATCATCAGCATGACCCAGGGCCGCGACGACCTGCTCACGCTGTTGCTGCTGGCGCGCTGGGCCGGTCTCGGCCAGGCCGACGGCGGTGTCGATCTGGACGTGGCGCCGCTGTTCGAGACGGTCGACGACCTCGAGGCCGCGCCCGAGGTCATGGACCAGATGCTCTCCGATCCGAGCTATCGCGAGCATCTGCGCCAGCGCGGCGACCGCCAGGTCGTGATGGTGGGCTATTCCGACTCGAGCAAGGACGGCGGCCTGGTCGCATCGCGCTGGGCGTTGCAGCTGGCGCAGGGCCAGCTCGTCGACGTCGCCGACGGCTACAACGTCGATCTCACCTTCTTCCACGGCCGCGGCGGCACGACCAGCCGCGGCGGGGGACGGATTCACCGCGCCATCCTGGCCGCGCCGCGGGGCTCGGTTCGCGGGCGTCTACGCGTGACCGAGCAGGGCGAGGTCATCCACACGAAATACGGCGTGCGATCGACCGCCATGCGCACCCTCGAGACGAGCCTGGCCCCCGTGCTCCAGGCAACGGGCGTGCCCAGCCCCTACGATGAGCGCGAGCCCCGGTGGCGCGAGATGATGGACGAGATCGCGCGCGCGAGCCGTTCCGCCTACCAGGGCCTGGTCTACCGCGATGAGCGCTTCTTCGATTATTTCCGCAGCGCCACGCCCATCGACGTCATCGAGCGCATGGCCATCGGCTCGCGGCCGACGTCGCGCAAGCCGGGCCAGAGCATCGAGAACCTGCGGGCCATACCCTGGGTGTTCGCCTGGACCCAGACGCGCCAGATCCTGCCGGGTTGGTTCGGCCTGGGATCGGGTCTGCAGTCGGCGGTCGACCATTGGGGCGAGCACGCCGTCGCCGAGATGCTGCGCGACTGGCCCGTGCTCGCCAACATCGTCAACGACACGGAGATGGTGCTCGCCAAGGTGGACATGGGCATTGGCGCCTACTACGCCGAGCTCGCGCCGCAGCACAGCCAGCCTGTCTTCGACGTGATCCGGTCCGAGTACGAGCGCAGCGTCGACCTGGTGCTGCGTCTCAAGGGCAACACCCAGCTGCTCGACGATGAGCGCGCCCTCAAGCGCTCCATCGGCCTGCGCAACCCGTACATGGATCCGATGAGCCTGCTCCAGGTGGATCTGCTGGCGCGCTGGCGCGCGGCCGACCGCGATGACGATCGCCTCTTCCAGGCCCTATTGTCGACCGTCAACGGCATCGCCCACGGGCTCCAGCAATCCGGCTGATACGACGCCTGTCGCGGCCGCCGCGCCCGCTTGCCGGCCTCGCGCGCCGACGGTCCCGAAGGCAACCAGACCACCGGTCCCCGCGGTTCGGCCCAGCTCGCCGCGGAACCGGCCCGCATTGCGTGCCGTGACCCGTTTGGGGCGGTGCCCGTGAGGTGCCCGGCGGCGTTGGGGGTTCGCTCACTGCGGCCGCCCACGCGCCCGCCGCGCCTTGCCCGGCTCCCACAGGCCAAGCTGTGGATGGATACACAGGTTCTAGCCGGCGGTCGTCGGCCTGGACCTTGCATTAGATTGGAGCTGCCATAGCCGCGCACTGGGAATTGAGGGGGTCCTGGTGCGGCGGGATGGGCTACCTCTGAGCCGTTGCGAGCCGGCTGCCGCCTCGCCCGCCAGCGCCCCCCAGGCGAGGGTCAACGGATGAACAACACTGAACGCAAACCGCCGAGCGGTCTGGAGGCGATGCTCGCGGCGTCCGGTATCGCCACCGCCGAGCTGCTCGAGTTCCTGCCCGAGGCGTTCTATCTCCTGGAGCGCTCGGGTCGGGTGCGTTACTGGAACCACCAGCTCGCCGTGGTCTCCGGCTACGACCACGGCGAGATCGCCGAGATGGGAGCGCACGACTTCTTCGCGCGCGCGGATCGGGCGCGGATCATCGACGCCATCGAGCGCAGCTTCGCCGACGGGGAAGGGCGCGTCGAGGCCGAGCTCGTCGGTAAGGATGGGACCGCTGTGCCTCACTTGTTCGTCGCGCGGCCCCTGCCGACGACTGAGTCTGGGATGGTGGCGGCTTTCGCGCTCGACATCAGCGATCGCAAGAGCGCTGAGGCCGCGCGCGAGGCCTCCGAGGCGCAGTATCGGGCCCTGCTCGATCAGGGCGTGGCGGGCGTCTACGTCATCCGCGACGACGTCTTTAGCTACGTCAACGAGCGTTTCGCCGAGATCTTCGGCTATCGCCGGGAGGAGATCGTCGATTGCCTGCGGCCGACGGATCTGACCGCCGAGGAGGACGGCGCGGCGGTCGCCGAGCGCGTGCGGGCCCGACTCAACGGCGATCGCGCCACGGATCACTATGTCGCGCGCGGGGTGCGCAAGGACGGCAGCCGCCTCTGGTATGAGGTCTTCGGCACGCGTGTGGCGCTGCACGACGAGCCCATCATCATGGGGGTTTTGCTCGACATCACCGAGCGCCGCCAGGTCGAGGAGCGTCTGCGGGAGAACCAGCGCTTCTTCGAGACCCTGGTGGCCAACCTGCCGGGCGCGGTCTATCGCTGCTACAACGATCCCGATTGGACCCTCGAGTTCATCAGCGAGGGCTGCCATCGCCTGGTCGGCTACAGCCCGGAGGCGTTGATGCGGCCCGATACGCCCACGCTGGGTCAGCTCAACCATCCCGACGACGCCGACGCCGTCTGGCATCGGGTGCAAGAGGCGATCGCCGCGGATCGGGCGTTCCAGCTGAGCTACCGCATCCACCACCGCGAGCACGGTTACCGCTGGGTGTGGGAGCAGGGGCAGGCCCATTACGACCCGGACGAGGGCTGCACCAAGATCGAGGGCTACATAACCGACATCACCGAAGAGAAGGCCGCGCGCGAGGAGGTGGCGCGCCTCGGTGAGCAGCTCACCAACACGCTCGAGAGCATCAACGACGCGTTTTGCACGCTCGATGCCAGTTGGTGCTTCACCTACGTCAATCAAATGGCCGAGCGGTTACTCGATACGCCACGCGAGCGGCTGCTCGGGAGCGTCGTCTGGCGCGTTCTGCCACACACCGAGGGCACGGCGCTGGAGTACCACTTGCGCCGCGCGCGGGTGACCGGGCGCACCACGACCTTCGAGGATTACTACTGGGCGGAGGGACGCTGGTACGAGTATCACGTCTATCCCAACAACGACGGCCTGGTCGTCTATTTTCGCGACGTCACCGAGCGCAAGCGCGATCAGGAGAAGATCGAATACCTCACCCTTTACGATCCGGTCACCCAGTCACCCAACCGGAGCCTGCTCCACGATCGCTTGAGCAACGCAGTCAGCGAGGCGCGACAGGGCGGTTATCGTGGCGCCTTGCTGTTCCTCGACATCGACGACTTCAAATCGATCAACGAGGCCTTCGGTCACCCCGTCGGCGACGCGCTGCTACAGCAGGTCGCCGAACGCGTGGGCGGGGTGCTGCGCCGCGGCGATACGGTCGCGCGCTTCGGCGGCGACGAGTTCGCCGTCCTGCTCGACGACCTCGCGAGCACGGATTTGCGCGCGGTCGAGCAAGCGCATCTCGTGGGCCGCAAGATCCTGCAAATCATGGCCTCACCGTTCGTGCTCGAGGGCCAAGAGCACTTCGTCACGCTGAGCCTGGGCGTGGCGACGTTCGGCGGCGAGGACTGGGTCGAGACCTTGCTGCGCCGCGCCGATGTGGCGATGTATCGCGCCAAGGACGCCGGGCGCAACACGATCTGCGTATTCGATCCCGAGATGGAGGAAGCGGTCGACTCGCGCGTGCGGGTCGAGAGCAAGCTGCGTGAGGCGCTCAAGCGCGATGCCCTCGTTTTGCACTTCCAACCCCAGATCGACAGCCAGGGCCGGGTGACTGGCTGCGAGGGCCTGGTTCGCTGGTATGACGCGGAGCAGGGCTGGGTCCCGCCCGACCAGTTCATCCCGGTCGCCGAGCAGACCGGATTGATCCAGCCCCTCGGGCGGCGCGTGCTCGAGCTCGGTTGCAGCCAGCTCGCGGCCTGGCAGCACGATCCGGCGGTCGCCGAGCTCGTGATGGCGGTCAACGTCAGCGCCAGCCAGTTCCACCACCCCGACTTCGTCGACGAGGTCCGCGAGGTGGTCGCGCGCACCGGGGCCGAGCCTACCCGGCTGCGCATCGAGCTCACCGAGAGCGTGGTGCTCGACAACATCGAGGAGACGACTCGGAAGATGGCCCGGCTCAAGGCCCTCGGGGTGCGCTTTTCGCTGGATGATTTCGGCACCGGCTACTCCTCGCTGGCCTACCTCAAGAACCTGCCGCTCGACTGCCTCAAGATCGATCGCACGTTCGTGCGCGACATGGCGGACGACGCCAACGACGCGGCCCTGGTGAAGGCCGTCATCGCGATCGCCGACAGCCTCGATCTGGGCGTGATCGCCGAGGGCGTCGAGACCGAGGCGGTCGAGAAGATGCTCGCGGCGGCGGGGTGCCGCAACTATCAAGGCTTTCTCTATAGCGCCGCCTTGCCGGCCGAGGCATTCGCCGCCTACGTCCGCGGGCGCTGAGTCCGCCTCAACGCACGCCTCAGACGTCGAGGGTGACCTCGGTGTCGTACCAGCCGACCCGCGCACTCCCGACGATGATGCGGGCCGTGCCCTGGCCGCGGACCAGCCAGGTCAGGCGCACCCGATCGTCGCTGGCATCCGAGCGCATCAACCAGGGCATGTCGCCGCCGTGGCCGAGCCCCCGGCCCCATCCGGCCAAGTGGTCCATCAGGCGTTCGCCGGTGTCGCTGTCGACCAGCTCACAGCCGCTGGGCCGCAGGCTCGCCCGCAGGCCGCTGTTGACGGGGCGCTCGCGCGCGGCCTCGGCGCCCCAGGTGGGCAGATAGCCGCGGTTGGCCACCTCGACAGCGACGCGATGGAGGTCGTCGCCGAGGGCCTCGACGTCGATCGAGACGAACTCGATGACCGGCAGCAGGGCGGCGACGTGCAGCCAGTAGCGCGCCATTCGGTCACAAAGCGTGGGCAAGTGCTCGTAGGGGGGATTCCATATGCCCACGCGCGGGTCGGGACCGCCGACCTCGACTTGCCCGAGCTGGGGATGCTCGAGCGCGTGCCAGCCCTGAAAGATGCGCCCGTTGTTGGCCTCGCCATCCCAGCGCGCCAGGGCGACGATGTCGTCGCGCTCGAGCGCGGTATAGCGCTCGACGAAGGGCCGCGGCTGGGGCAGATCGGCTTGGGCGAACAGATCCCAAAGCTCGCACACGAGCGCCAAGCAGCCGCGCTGATGGTAGGCATAGTCGGTCAGGTCGCCGTGCAGCGGTTTTTGCGGCTCGTAGGTGAATTCCTCGTAGCCGTTGACGGTGGGGTAGCCGACGATGGCATCGCCCCATTGCTCGAGCTGGCGATAGATGCGCCGATCGCCCGCGCGCATGTGGCTGTCCGGGGCCGATCCGAGCGGGCGGATGAAGACACCGCCGAAGGTGTGCAGGTTGAGCCAGGCGTAGAGCTCGGGATGGGCGCTGCTCCAGCGCAGCACCGCCTGGGACTCGGGCTCCGAGCCCGGGTAGGCGCCCGCGCCGGCCTGCTCGGGCTCGGGCTGCCAGTCCCAGGCGAAATTGCGGTTGAGATCGGTGGTGTCGTGGAGCCAGTCGGGCTCCGGGATGGAGCTGCCGTCCCAGTGGGCGATGGTGCCCTCGGGATAGAGGTGGTAGTAGGGCGGGGGATCCTCGGGCCGGCGCGGCAGCATCACACCGGGGATCTCGTGCGACTCGACGAACGCGCCGCCCGGGTCGGGCACGCGCATATAGCGGGCCACGCCGTCGCCGTCGACATCGTGGGCCTGCCAGTGGGCGGCGGCCTCGCTCGAGCCGCTCTGGCTGCGCGGGACCGAGCGCACGAAGCGCCCCGTGTCCAACACGCGCTCGGCCCCGTCGGGTGACACCCGCGGGCAGATGTGGAGATGCACCCGTTCGAGGGCGTGCTGCATGGCGGGGGCTACGGGTGGGGCCTGTTCACCCGCATGGAATCGCAACGCGGCCTCGGCGATCGCCAGGGCCACGCTGGTGCCCGAGACCTCGGCGCCGTGCATGTTGGCATCGACCCAGGCGGCGGGGCGCACGCAGTCGGGGTCGGCGCCGATGGTCAATACCCAAAGCTCGCGGCCCTCGGGCGTTTGCCCGATCGAGTGCAGCCGGGTGTGTCGCGGATACGCCTCGGCCCAGGCGCGCAGCTGCGCCGTTAGGGCCTCGTAGTCCAGGTAGGTGCTGCGATAGCCGTGCTCGTCGTCGCCCGGCGCCATACGCTCGCTCAACGGTGGCGCGTCATCGCAGCAACTCCGGGCGGAGCATCCAAGCGACGATCCAGCCGTCGTCGCCGGTGAGCTCGAGCGCGGCGGCGCTGCCCGGCAGGAACGCCAACGGTGGTCGGTGCTCGTCGCCGGCGGTGAGCCGTCCGGTCAGGCGGCCCACGAACGGCATGTGGCTGACCAGCACGACGCCCTCGGGCCACTGCGCGAGGTCGGCGGCGATCGCATCGGTGGCATCGGTGGCGCCGATGCCATCCATCTGCATCGACGCGCGATCGGGCGTGATGTGCTCGGCCAGGATATCGGCGGTTTGTTGGGCCCGCATCTTGCCGCTGTGATAGATGGTCGAAACCGCCACCCCAGCGCGCACCAGGCAGGTCGCCAGGTTGTCGACGTCCCCGGCTCCCCGGTCGGCGAGTGGGCGCTCCGGGTCGACGTCCTTGGACACCGCTTCCCCGTGTTGGACGAGATACAGCATCGAGGACCCCCAGCGCGCCGCGACGAAACCGCTTGTACCCCCGCAAACTCCGCGGCAGCATCGCCAGTGTCAAGGTCGGCGCCCGACGCCCTGCTTCGCCCCATGACGCGGAGTCGCCGTGCTCAAGGAAGTCCCCGGTGTGCGCCAACGCAGTGACGAGCCCAGCCGGCGCTGGTTCGTCGACGAGCGCCTCGAGCTGATCGCGTGGCAAGCGGCCGACGGCGCCGTGGTCGCGTTTCAGCTCGCTTACCGCATCGGCGCCGGTGAGCGCGTGCTCACGTGGCGCCAACACGCAGGCCTGAGCCACGACGCGGTCGACGATGGTGAGCTGCCGGCGGGGCGGCACAAGCAAAGCCCCATCATGGTCCCCGATGGGGATGTGCCTTGGCAGCGCTTGCGCCAGGATTTCCGCTCCCGTGCACACGGCATCGACGCCCGTATCGCGAGCGCGGTCATCGACGTGCTCGGTGGGTGAGCCCACGCGGCGGGCGGCGTGGGTCAGGCCGTATCGCCGGCATAGGCGGGCAGGATCAGGCGCACGCGCAGGCCCGGCTCATTGTCCTCGAGGCGCACCGAGCCGTCGTGCAGGCGGGCGACGGCGGCGACGAGACTGAGGCCGAGGCCGCTGCCCGGCGACGCACGGCTCGTCTCCAGGCGGACGAAGCGTTGCAGCACTTGCTCGCGCTGCGACGCGGGGATGCCGGCGCCGCTGTCGGCGACCACCAGCTCGTGAGCCCCGCCGCGGGCGCGCGCCGCGATCTCGATGCGCCCGCCCTCGGGGGTGTATTTGACCGCGTTGTCGACCAGATTGGTCAGCGCTTGGAACAGCAAATCGCGATCGCCGGCGCTCGACAGCGGGCCGTTGTCGCCATGGGTCTCCAGGGTTTGCCCGTGCGCCGCCGCCACGGGCTCGTAGAGCTCCTCGACATCGGCGATCAAGTCGGCCAGATCGAGCGCGACGAATCGGCTGCGACTGCCCGACTCGACTTCGGCGATGCGCAGCAAGGCGTGGAAGGTGTTGAGCAGGCCATCGGCGTCGGCGATGGCCTGCTCGAGCAGCTCGTCGCGCGGCTCCTCGCCGGCCGCCAGGCGCTCCAGGCGCCACCGCATGCGCGTCAGCGGCGTGCGCAGGTCGTGGGCGATGTTGTCCGAGACCTGGCGCACGCTCTCCATCAAGTACTGGATCTGGTCGAGCATCCGGTTGAGGCTGTTGGCGAGGCGATCGAACTCGTCGTCGGCGCCCCGGGAGGGCACGCGGCGATCGAGATCGCCCGCCATGACCTCGTGAGCGGTGCGGTTGATGCGCTCCAGGCGGCGCGCGATGGAGCGACTCATCACCACGCCGCCGACGACGGCCAGGCCGGTCGACAGGGCGATGCCCCAGATCATGGCAGTACCGATCACGGCCTGGAAGGCGCGCTGGTCCTCGATATTGCGCCCGACCAGCAGATGGAATTGCTCGTTGGGTCCGAGCCGGAAGATGCGGGCGCGAATCGGGCGCGCCTGGCCGGCGCCGCTGTCGAGCTTGAATTCCAGCCACTCACCACTAGTGGCGCCCGCACCCACGGGCCACTGGTTCATATTGCCCGCGATGGGAGCGAGGTCGCGGTCGGTGAGCAGATACACCGAGCGCCGGCCGATGTTGGTCGTGGCCTTGTTGCTGATCGTGCGCGCGAGCGCCTGGATCCCGCCCTGACGGTAGCGGTTGCCCAGCTCGGCGACCTCGTTGGCGATCGCGGTGTCGGTCTGGCGTGCGAGATAGCCTGCGGTGGTGTAGTGCACGAAACCGAGCACGGCGGCGACCGAGCCCGCGAACAGCAACACATAGAGGATGGCGATGCGCAGCGTGGTGCTGCGCAGCAGTCGCCGCGCCCGCGATGTCTCAGCCGTCACGCCGTGGCCGAATCGTCATCGCCGCGCAAGGTGTAGCCGGCGCCGCGCACGGTCTGCAGGAGCTCGCGATCGAAGCCCTTGTCGATCTTTTGGCGCAGCCGGCTGATGTGGACGTCGATGACGTTGGTCTGCGGATCGAAGTGATAGTCCCAGACATGCTCGAGCAGCATCGTGCGCGTGACCACTTGGCCGGCATGGCGCATCAGGTACTCGAGCAGCGAGAACTCGCGTGGCTTGAGGTCGATGGTCTCGCCCGCCCGCCGAACGGTGCGCGACAGCAGATCCATCTCCAGGTCCCCGACGACCAGACGGGTCTGCTTGTTCGCCGGCGCCTGGCGTCGCAAAAGCGCATCCAGGCGCGCGATGAGCTCGGAGAAGGCGAACGGCTTGACCAGGTAGTCATCGCCGCCCTCCTGGAGACCCGCCACGCGGTCGTTGACCTGGCCCAGCGCGGATAGCACCAGCACGGGCGTCCGATCGCCGGACTGGCGCACCGAGCGGATGATCGAAAGGCCGTCGACGTTGGGCAGCATGCGATCGACGATCAACGCGTCGAACGAGCCCGACAGGGCGTAATAGAGCCCTTCCTTGCCTTCCTGGGCCGTATCGACAGTGTAGCCGTGCTCGCGTAACCCCTTGGTCAAGTAGGAGGCGACGTCGGCCTCATCTTCAATGACGAGAATGCGCATAGCCCTTCCGTGCAAAGCGATGGGTAAGAAAGGGCGGCCCCTGGTGGGCCGCCCAAGCCCTGGTTGAACACATCACGGACAATCCGGCAGGGCCCCGGGCTAATCCGAGTCCTCGGGCAGTGTCAGCGACACGAACAATACGTTGTCGCCGCGGCGGATCTGTACCGCCACCGGGCGACCGCGCGGCATCGCGTCGATGGCGCTGCGCAGATCCTCGACCTCGGCCAGGGTCTTGCCCCCCACCTTGAGCAGGATGTCACCGGGCTGGATTCCCGCCTTTGCGACCGGGCCGGGGCCGACACGCTCGACCAGCAGGCCGCGCTCGCCCAGCCCGAGTTCGCCGCGCTCCTCCGAGCTGAGCTTGCGCACGGAGACGTTGAGCGATGCCTCCTCGGAGCCGTCGCCGCCGGAGTCGGCACCACCGCCATCGCGGTGCTCGGAGAGGGCGCCGACCTCGACCTCGATGATGCGGCGCTCGCCCTCGCGAAGCACCTCGACCTCGGCGGTCGAGCCCACCTCGGTGCGCCCGACGACCGGGGGCAGGTCGCCGGCCTTCTCGATGGCGCGGCCGTTGAACGACAGGATGACGTCGCCCGGCTCGATGCCCGCCTCCTCGGCCGGGCTATCGGGTACGGTATCGGAGACCAGTGCGCCGATCGGCTTCTCCAGGCCGAACGACTCGGCGAGGCCGCGGTCGACCGGTTGGATGGTCACGCCGAGATACCCGCGCGCGACCGACCCCGACTCCTTGAGCTGCTCGACGTTGTCCATGGCGACGTTGATCGGGACCGCGAACGACAGCCCCATGTAGCCGCCGGTACGGCTGAAGATCTGGGAGTTGATACCGACGACCTCGCCGTTGCCGTTGAAAAGCGGCCCACCCGAGTTGCCCGGGTTGACCGCGACATCGGTCTGGATGAACGGCGTGTAGGTGTCGTTGGGCAGCGAGCGATCGAGGGCGCTGACGATCCCCTGGGTGGCCGTGTAGTCGAGGCCGAACGGCGAGCCGATCGCGAGCAGCCACTGCCCGACCCGCAGGTCGTCGGAATCACCGATGTTGGCCGTGTCGAGCCCTTCCGCGTCGATCTTGAGCAGACCGACGTCGCTGGGCTTGTCCAGGCCGACGATCTCGGCCTCGAACTGGCGGTTGTCGGCGAGCTTGACCAGCACCTCGTTGGCCTGGGAGACGACGTGGGCGTTGGTCAGGATGTAGCCGTCCTCGGAGATGATCACCCCCGATCCCAGCGAGCTTTGCTCGCGCTCCTGGGGTGCCTGCGGACCGAAGCGCTTGAAGAACTCGCGGAACGGGTGGTCCTCGGGTAGCTGCTCCATACCCGGCGGCACACTGCCTTGCTCGACCTTCGTCGTCGTCGAGATGTTGACCACGGTGGAGCGGTTGTTGTCCACGATCTCGGTGAATTCGGGGACGCTGTGCGCGCTCGCCGTGCTCGCGGCACCGAGCAGCGCCATGGCGCTACCTATCGGCGCCAGTAGTCGAATCAAACCTCGCATTGATGCGCTCCTGTCGCGTTGATTGGCTGGCAGCGGGGTGCGCTACCGATGGCTGCTCATGATACGCCACGAGACCTTACGCCGGTCTTGCCCGGGCATTACCGCTGTGTCATGGAGGCAGCCCCCGGGGTGAACGGGGGCTGCCCGGGCGCGCCGGCCACTCGCCCGCACCGCTGCCATCGTTCGCGGCGCGCGCGGATTGGCGGCGTCATCGCTCCGTCTCGACCAAGTGCTTGAGCTCGGCCATGCTGCGTTGCGCGCCGTTGTCGATGGCGCGCCGGATCAGGCGTTGGAACGGGCGCATGTAGAGCTCCACCCGGGTGAGCTCGAAGGTGAAGACGACCGCCGTGGTATCCGCGTCGACGGCGGTGAAGTCGAACCGGATTCGGAACCAGGGTGAATGCTCGCTGGCGAACTCGACGTGGTGCGGCTCGGAGAAGGCCGTCACGCGCACCTCGGTGACGCTGCGCCGGCCATGATCGAGCCGCACCTGGCGCGCCCGACTGCCGATGGCGACCCCCGCACCGTCGAGCGCTTCGAGCTCGACGACCTCGGGTGACCAGCGGGGATAGTTGTCGAAGAAGTCGTGGACGACGAAATCGAACACCGTGGCCACGGGGCGGGCGATCTCGACGCGGCTCTGGGTTCGGACCATGGCGCTGTCCGAGGGCGGGACCGTCGACCGACCATACCGCGGCTGGCCAGGATTGGGTAGGTGCGGCGGGCCCCTGGGGACCTGCCGCGACCAGCTAAGCCGCCAGAGGGGACGGCTCAGTTGCTGCCGGAGCCGCCCGAGTTGCCGCTGCCGGAGCCACCGCTGCCGGAGCCGCCGCCGGATTGCGCCATCATCTTCTGCAGACGCTTTTGCAGCTCTTGGCTCTGATTGAGTTGCTTGCCGATGCGCTGGTATTCACTGACGTCCAGGCCGGCCTCCTGGATCGCGCCCATCATCTCCTGGCGTCCTTCCTTCTTGAGCTTGCTCTGCTGCTCCTTGCCCTCGGCCTGCTGGAGCTTCTTCTGATACTCCATCCGGACCGAGCGGATGTTGCCGTAGGCTTGCGCGAACTTCTCAAGCTGCGCGTCGCTGACGGGCTCACCGCTCTGGCCCTCACCTGATTGCTCACTCGCGTCGGCACCGGAGCCACTGTTGCCCTGGCCCTCGTCGGCGGCCATGGCACTGGCGGACACGGTCAGGCCGAGCGCGAGCGCGGCGGCGGTGATGAAGCGAGTGCTTGTGACGTTGCGCTGGATCAATGGGTTCTCCCGTTGGCTGTCGCGAAATCGGCACCCGGCGCCCGGGCCGCGTGCGTGAGTGTAGGGTGCGGGCGCGCGCATTACCTCGTCCTGTGCCCGCGATTACACGGTGTTCATGCCGCAGGCATTGCCCTGGCAGCGCCAGCGGCGGTGGCCGGCCGCGACGCTGCCCTCACGCCCCGGCCTCGCGGTCACCCGTTTCGCCGGCCGCGGCGAGCGCATCGAGGAATGCTGCCCCGTAACGCTCGAGCTTGTGCTGGCCCACGCCCGGCACCCGGGCCATCTGCGCCAACGACTCGGGGCGCCGCTCGAGCATCTCCACCAGGGTGGCGTCATGGAAGATGACGTAGGGCGGGACACCCTCGGTCTGAGCGAGCTCGCGGCGGCACCGGCGCAGTGCCTCCCAGCCGGCGCTGTGGGCCACGCGCGCGGCCGCGTCCGACGAGGTCGGCCTGGCTGCACGTGTGGCGGCATCGGGCACAAGGTCGGCACGCACGGTCAGGCGCTCGTCGCCGCGCAGCAGAGCCCGGCAGCCGGGCGCCAGGCGCAGGCCCCCGTGGCCTTGCGGATCGGCCGCGAGATAGCCCTGCGCCAGTAATTGACGCGCCAATGACAGCCAATAGCCGCGCCCCGTGTCGCCACCCAGGCCGAAAGTGGAGACGCGGTCGTGGCCCAGGCGCTCGATCCGGTCGCTGGTCTTGCCCGTCAGTACGTCGACGACGTGGGCGGCACCGAAGCGCTGGCCCGTGCGATAGACCGTGGACAGCAACTTGCGCGCGGCGTCGGTGGCATCGTGCGTGGGCGGCGGGTTGCGGCAGTTGTCGCAGGCGCCGCAATCACCGGGGTGGTCCTCGCCGAAGTAGGCGAGCAGTGCCCGACGCCGGCAGCCCGCGCCCTCGCAGAAGCCGAGCAATGCCTCCAGGCGCTCGCGCTCGCTGCGCTTGTGCTGCTCGTCCGCCTCGGAGGCGCTGATGAGCTGGCGCACGTGGTAGATGTCGGCGAGGCCGTAGAGCATCCAGGCGTCGGCCGGCTCGCCGTCGCGCCCGGCGCGGCCCGTCTCCTGGTAGTAGGCCTCCATGTTCTTGGGCAGGTCCAGATGCGCCACGAAGCGCACATCGGGCTTGTCGATACCCATCCCGAAGGCGATGGTGGCGACGACGACGCAACCGTCGTCGTGGACGAAGCGCCGCTGGTGGTCGTCGCGCGTGGCGCGGTCGAGGCCGGCGTGGTAGGGCAGGGCGTTGACGCCGCGCTCGCTCAACCAGGCCGCGACCTGCTCGACGCGCCGGCGTGTCATGCAGTAGACGATGCCGGCCTCGCCCGGATGCTCGTCGCGGATGAAGCGCAGAAGCTGCTGCTTGGGGCGTTCCTTGAGCCCGACGCGGTAGCGCACGTTGGGGCGGTCGAAGCTGGCGACGAACGTGCGCGCGCCGTCGGCGAACAGGCGCTCGCCGATCTCGGCGCGGGTCTTGGCGTCGGCGGTGGCGGTCAGCCCCAGTCGCGGCACGCCGGGATAGCGGTCCCGCAAGACCTCGAGCTGGCGGTATTCGGGGCGGAAGTCGTGGCCCCATTGCGAGACGCAGTGGGCCTCGTCGATGGCGAACAACGCCAGGTGGATGTGCTCGAGGCGAGCCAGCATGCGCTCGCCTAGCAGGCGCTCGGGCGCCATGTAGACCAGGTCGAGCTCGCCGGCCACGAGGGCCTCCTCGGTGGCCCGGCGGTCGCCCTCGGCGAGCCCCGAGTGCAGGCACGCCGCGCGTACGCCCTGGTGGCGCAGCGCGGCGACTTGATCCTCCATCAGCGCTACCAAGGGCGACACCACCACCGCCGTGCCTGTGCGCAGCAGGGCGGGGATTTGATAGCAAAGCGATTTGCCGCCGCCGGTGGGCATCAATACGAGCGCATTGCCGCCCGCGCTGACGGTGTCGATCACGTCCTTTTGCTGGCCGCGGAAGTCGTCGTAGCCGAACACGCGCTGGAGCACGGCGCGGGCGTCGCCGTCGGGATCGGGGGGTGCCGGCCGGCTCATTGGGTGAAGGGTGTTCCTGCGTTGGTGCCGCGGAGGGCCCACAGGGTAATCGAGTCGGGCGCCTCAACAAGGGGGTGGGCTAGTGAAAAAGAGGCGGACCCACTCGGGATGGGCTCCCGAGTGGCCGCCAGAGGGAGGGGTTGCCGTCTTGTCGCGTCCGTCCATCGCGACAAACGCCAGTGTGGCCCCGGCGGGATGAAGGGGTCCTTGCACCGGCGTTACCCGTCGTTCATGGCCGCAGCGGGCTGGGCGTCAAAGGCTCGGATGGTCGAGCAACCGTGGCAAGAGCGGCTCCAGGATGCGATGTGTGGCGCCCCAGATCAGGAGCTCGCCGCTTGTCAGACAGGCCACCTGGTGCGCGCGGTCGTGGCCCACGGGTGTGAGCCACTCGTGGGTGCGCGCGCCGGGGGCGGCGAGGGTGGTCACACGCGGCTCGTGGACGCCCGCGACCTCGGCCGGCTCCGGGCGCCACGCCGCCGGGCGCTCGATACGGGCGAGATACGGATGGATACGGTAGCCGCTCGTCAGCGTGTCCACGGCGGGCAGCGTCTCGATCAGGCGGATCGCAGTGCTTGCGAGGCCCAGCTCCTCGCCGGTCTCGCGTACCGCCGTGGCGGCCGTGTCGGCGTCGTCGGGCTCGGCCCGCCCGCCCGGCAAGGCTATCTGGCCGCCGTGCGGCCCGTGAGCGCAGCGCCGGATCACCACGAGGCGCAGCTCGCCTCGGCCATCCCGGTAGACGGGCACGAGCACGCCCGCCTGCGTCAGCACGGCCATGTGCCCATGACCCCGGCGCCGTGGGCTCCGGGACGCGGTCGCTGGCGCGCGGCGCGGGCGCTCATGCGCTCGGCTGCTCCAGTCGCACTCCGCGCAGGCGGCTCATCGCCGCGATCACCTCGGTGACCCGGGGGGCGGCGAGATCGCCGTCGGGTCGCTGCGTGATGGCCTCCCAACCGGCCGCGAGCACCTCGGCCGCCCACGCGGGCGGGTCGACGACTCGGCTGCGCTCGTTGGCCATGCGCGCCAGCAACAAGCCCATGGCGCGCACCTGTGAGGCATCGGCGATTTGCTCGACCGCGCGCAGGTCGATGTCGCCGCGGCCGAAGACCAGGGTGTCGAGCCCGCGTGCCTGGATCTTGCGCTTGCCCTTGTTCGTGGTCGGGTCGAGCGAGCGCGGGTCGAGCTGGCGCGTCGCCGGATGCGCGAGCGCACCGGCATGCTCCTCGCGCCGGCCGGTATGGTGGCTGGCCGCGATCGTGTGCGCCTCGTGGGTGACGTCGTACGGCTGATAGGCGTGCATCTCGACGACCGTGTCGGCGCAGTCGAAGTAATCGCCCGAGCCCCCCATCACGAGCACGGTCGAGACCCCGAGCTCATCGCGCAGCTGGCGGATGCGGTCGACGAATGGGGTGATGGGTTCGTGGTCCTTGGCAACGAGCGCCTGCATGCGTTCGTCGCGGATCATGAAGTTCGTCGCCGAGGTGTCCTCGTCGACGAGCAGCGTCGACGCCCCCGCCTCGAGCGCCTCTTGCAGTGCCGCGGCCTGGCTCGTCGACCCCGAGGCCAGGTCCGTGGCGAATGCGGCCGTGGATTTGCCGAAGGGCAGATTGTTGATGAACGGTGACAGATCGACCCCGGTGACCGCCCGGCCGTCCTCGGAGCGGATCTTGGCCGCGCTGGGGTCGGCGACGACCCGATCGCGGCCATCATCGGGGACGTGGTCGTAGACCCCGAGCTCGAGGGCGGCGAGCAGCGTGGACTTGCCGTGGAAACCGCCGCCGACGATCAACGTGATGCCCGCGGGCAAACCGAGGCCCGAGATCGATCCCGCGTTGGGCGTATCGATGGTTTGGCGCAGTGCGTCGGGCGCCTCGAACGCCAGGGCGTCGCCCAGGGGCCGGTCGTCGACACCGCTGCGCCGGGGTAGAAATGCGCCGTCGGCGACGAAGGCCACGAGGCCGCGCTCGGCCAATGCCGCGCGCAACGCCGTCTGGTCCTCGACCGCGTCGCAGTGGCGGGTGAGGGCGGCGCTGTCGAGCTCGGCGTATTCGGCCGAGCGACGTACCACGGTGGGCAGTGTCTCGCACAGGAGGCTGCGGGCCCGGCGCCCCAGGATCTTGCGGCCAGCGGCGGGCAGGTGGGTGCTGAAGCGCAGCTCGACGCCGGCCTCGGTGAACAGGCACGCGGTGCGCTCGAGCACGGTCTGCGCGCCCGCGTCGATGGCGAGTTCACGGCTGTCGGCAGCGGCACGGGCGAACGCCCGCGCCAGATAATCGCGCGCCGCGCGCCGGCGGGCCTCACCCGTGAGCGCCGCTGACGGCAGCTGCGCCACACTCCAGGGCACGAGTGCGCGCATGCGCGAGGGGGCGGCGAACGGGTCGGCCTGGACGTGGTCGACGTAGAGCGTGAAACGGTCGAAGGCGTGGCTGCCCGCAATGTCGTTATAGGCCTTGTAGCCGCGCCCGTCGATGCGCTCCAACGTCTTGCTCAGCTTCTCCATGGAACCTCCGCCCGGGGCCAATCGGATACGCCGAGGATAGCGTCGGCGGCAACCGCCCGCGCTACCACCCGCCGATCACGCGCTGGCGTTGCCGTAGCCAGTATCGCGGGCCCAGCACCGCATCAGCGCGGCGCCGGGTCGGCATCGTCGGGCCATGTTGTATGGTGTCGGGCGAGCGCGGCGCACGCGGCGGTGCTACTGCGGGTGCAGGGGGAACTACGGGCGCGCATGCCTGCTCGCCGGCTCGCGTGACCGCGCGAGCGCCGTGGTAGGCGGTGGCCGTGCCCGTACCCGACTCGCCGGCGTGGTGGCGCAGCTCCGGGGTGGCTGCGCCGCGCCCAGCACCCGTATGATCGGAGGCTGAGCCTGGTCGCGGCCCACGAGCCGTGGCTGGGCGCTGCCGTCGAGACGGCCTGGGCGGCGGAGTCGGGGAGCGCGGCGCTGAGCCGGCCAGCGCACGCCGAGCGAGAGGAGACGCGATCATGGCACCGGAATACTGGATTCTCATCATCTTCGCGGCGGCGATAGCCGCCGCCGTGATCGGCTTTTTCGCTGGGCGCGCGTCCGCGCCGGGCGAGCGCCGCATCCGCGAGATGGCGCGTGAGCGCGACCAGGCGCGCTCCGAGGCGGAGCAGGTGCGCGGTGAGGTCGCGCGCCATTTCGACGAGAGCGCCCGCATGTTCGGGCGGCTGGCGCAGGACTACCGGGCATTCTTCGAGCACTTCGCCGATACCGCGCAGAATCTCGGCATGTCCGAGGACCGCGCCCGCGAGCTGCTGCATCGGGCCGATCCCCGCATCGTCGATGCTACGGGTTCGGCGGCCCCCGAAGACGACGAGGCCGAGGCGCAGCCGTCCCCGGGGTCGCTCGATCAGGGCCTGGGCGGCGCCGCCGAAGCAGAGGGTGGGGCGCCGGAGCCTGCGGTCGAGCCGGACGAGGACGACCCCGAGAAGGTGCGCCACGGCGAGGCGGGTCGTGGCGCTTCCCGGGCGCCGGGCGCCGATCCATCGGGGGGTGATGACACCCGGCAGGGCGCCGATTCGGCCGAAACGGCCGGGACCGAGGCGACCGGGCCTGGCGAGGAGGCGAGCGACGACGAGCCCAAGAGCGAGGTCGAGCGCCAGCGCGAGGCGCGTGGCGATACCGCCTGACGCGCTCAGGCGACGATCAAGGCCTTGAAGAGGAAGCCGCCGACGATCCCGAGGTTCAATGCCCAGATCGCGGTGAGGAAGCGGGCGAGATTGCCCCAGAAGTCGTTGCCGACGTTGACGGCGCACTGCCACACGGACGCGAGTATCCACACGGAGTAGGGCAGCATGATGATCGCCGAGACGATCACGAGAGCCCAAGTGACGCCGATCTGCTGCAGGGCGAATATGAAGATCGCGAACAGGATCCAGCTGCCGACGACACCCCACAACCAAAAGACCCTCCAGAGCGGGCCTTCGCCGCGCAGATAGTACATAACGACGTTGTTGATCATTCCGGTGCTCCTCCGCGTCGATGCACGATCTCGATGAGGCGGTCGCCAGCGCGCGGGCCCGGCCCGCTCGCCGCGTCGGCTGCGCTGCCCATCTGGAGAGCGAGTATGCGTTAGCGCCGCACCGCTTGGCGAGCCCATCATGGTCAGGCTTTCGCTCCGCCGCGCCTGGCAGTACGCTTGCATGCCCCGCAAGACAAACGGAGCCCGACCCATGGCCGAAAAGCCGCTACAAGTCCGCCACGCCACCGATGCCGACATCACCACGGTGCTCGGCCGGCCCGACCGCACGCGCGGCGATCTCCACGTCGGCGGCGGTCTCCGGGTCGATGGTGTGGTTCGCGGCAACATCTCGCCCAATGGGGAGGGCTCGACCCTGATCGTCGCCGAGAGTGGCCACGTCGAGGGCGATGTCGCCGTCACCCGCGCCCGCATCGATGGCCGCGTCACCGGGGGTCTCGACATCGAGGAGCATCTCGACGTGAGCGCCGGCGCGATCATCGAGGGCGACATCCGCTACGGCTCGATGAGCATGGAAGCCGGTGCCTGCATCAACGGCGCCGTGCGTTCTCGCCACGCGGGTTCGGACGACGCCAACGGCGCTTGAGGCCAAGGTCACTCCACGGCCTCCAGGCGCAGGCGCCCGGCGTCCTCGAGATAGAGGCGCCCGATGACGTGGCCATTGGCATCGCCCACGTCGAGCGGGCCGTGCTTACCCAAGCGCCGGACGATGGCGTCGTGGATGCTGTCGACGTCCGTTTGGAGATGGGTCGCCGACTGACCGGCTTGATACGCCAAAAGATCCTCCGCCTGGGCCCAGGTGAGGATGGGGCCGGTGGGCAGACTCGAGCTCATGGACCCTCCCGGATGCGCCGAGCGGCCCAATCCTGACACCCCGATCGCACACTCGCCACCCGTCGACGCGCAAGCGCGGGGGCGGCCGCGACGGCGACAAGAGCGATCTGCGCCGCCTCGCGCATACCGGGGGCCAGCAACCGCGACGCCATCACGCCCGCGACGGGCTGCTGACCGCCGGCTTGCAGGCGAGCATGCGCGCGTTCGAGTGCCGCGACAGCGGGCTCGACGCCATCCTGGAACAGGTCGTGCCACTGGCCGCGCCGGATCCGCCACCCAGCGACGCCACGCCCGACCCCCCTGCCCCCGACCGTCGGTGCCCTGACGATCCGCTCGGCGGAGGCGTTCGAGGGGATCGATCCGAGGTGAACAATCCCGACGCGAGCCACTGGGATCGGGTGTTCGACAGCGCCTCGATGTTGCTGCAGCCGGTTTGCCTCCTCGTTTCTGGATGCTCGCCAAGGCGCTGAGCACGCCAAGCGCGCTGAAAACGCATTTTTGAGGCGCCCTTCGCGCCTTCGCGAGATCCATTCAGCGAGGGCGTGACGGGCCGATGTGGCTCAGTGATGTGTATGCGGGTCCTCGGCCGCAAGGGGGGGGGGCGGTGTGGTTCCCCCGCGTTCGCCTGTCCGCATGCAGGCCGTAACGTCCGCGAACAAACACAATGTTGTCGACGTCTTGGCGAGATCTTGTCAGCGAGGTGGGATCAACCATTGGGCCTGCGATGCCCGGGTGTCTATTGCCCCGAGGGGGCCTGGAGGATGAGGCGGCCGTCGCGCTGGCTGAACTCGAGCTCGCGCAGGAAGGTCATCCCCAGCAACACCGCATCCCCACCCATGGCCGGATTGATCGAGCCGCGCACGTCGTCGACGCCCAGGCCGCCGAGCTCGATGCGGTCGATGCGGGTGTGGTACGCGGTGGCGGTGCCCGAGGCCGTCACCACGCGGATCTCGGGGCCGCGCTCGAGGCCCAGCTCGTCGGCGAGGCCGCCCGGCACGGCCACGTGGCTAGCGCCCGTGTCGAGCAGGAAGGTCACGCGCTCACCGTTGATGCGCCCGGGCGCGCGGTACTGGCCGCCCGGACCGGGCTCGAGCTCGACCCGCTCCGGGGCATCCGGTCCCGTCGCGACGTCGCGATTGGGATGGCGGCGCTGTTCCAGCAAGCCGTCGAACAGCCAAGCCATCAGCCCCAAAAGGACGGCGAATGCCGCAGCCACGGGCGCGATGGCGCGTACGCCCTCGGGCAGTGCCATGGCGCGCTAGGCTCCGGAGACCGGCTGCGGCGGGGATGGCCGCATGATCATATCCATCAGCATCGATTTCGGTCGAAGGGGCGAGCGTGTTTCGGGGACGCCGCCCTCGGGGTTGCGCCGTGTCTGTCCGTGCATGCCCGTTTACCCGGGTGCTGGACCGGCGTCAACGCGGTGCCTAGGATGAGCGCTTCGCCACGCCTATTTGCGGGGGATCTCCGTTGCGACGACCCATATTGGCACTGGCCGCTGGATTGTTGGCCGGCGCGAGCGCCTCCGGGTCTGCTGGCGCGGTCGCGGTCGAGACCATCGCCGAGGGTCTCGACCACCCCTGGGCGATGGCGTTCCTGCCGGGTGGTGACATGCTGGTCACCGAGCGCTCGGGGGGCTTGTTGCGCCTGGGCCCCGAGGGCGAGCGCAAGGCGGACCTGGAGGGCGTACCGGCGGTGGACGCGCGCAACCAGGGCGGGCTGCTCGACATCGCGCTCCACCCCGACTTCGACGACAACCGCTGGGTCTATCTCACCTGGGCGGGCGCGTGCGGGCCCGGCAATGCGACACACCTGGGACGTGGGCGGCTGCGAGATCAGCGCCTCGCCGAGTTCGAGGTGTTGTTCGTGGCCGAGCCGTGCGTGGACAGCACCAAGCATTTCGGCTCGCGCATCGTCTTCGGCCGCGAGGGCAAACTGTGGATGACGGTGGGCGAGCGCGGCCAGCGCGATCGCGCCCAGGACATAGTGGATCACAATGGCTCGGTGCTGCGCTTGGCGCCCGATGGCTCAGTGCCTCCCGATAACCCGTTCGTCGGCGAGGAAGGCGCCGATGCCATCTACAGCTATGGGCATCGCAATCCCCAGGGCGCCGCGCTGCATCCCGACACCGAGCGGGTGTGGATCCACGAGCACGGCCCGCGCGGCGGCGACGAGATCAACATCCCCGCGGCCGGCGAGAATTTCGGTTGGCCCAAGACGACCTACGGCCGCGAGTATTGGGGCCCGGAGATCGGGCCCGACGAATTGCCCGGCACCGTTCAGCCGATCCACTACTGGGTGCCCTCGATCGCGCCGTCCGGGATGGCGTTTTATACAGGTGAGCGCTACAGCGATTGGCAGGGCGACCTCTTCATCGGCGCGCTCGCCTTGACGCACTTGGCCCACCTCGAACTCGATGGGCGTGAGGTGGTCTCGGAGCGCCAGCTGTTTGATGATCGGGGCTGGCGCATCCGTGCGGTGAACCAGGGACCCGACGGTTACCTGTATCTCTTGACCGATCATGACAATGGCCGTCTGATACGGCTTTTGCCGGCGTCGGCCGGTTAGAACAACAACCCATTCCGCATACGATCGCAGGGGAGGGAAATCGATGAGCGTCGCTACCGTGCTGGCAGTGATCATCGCGTCCGTTGGCGTGGGCGTCATCGGGGGCATATCGTTGCTGGCGGCTCCGGCCGCCCTGGCCACCCTGGGCCCCGAGACCGCCGGGGTCTATCTGCGGCGGTTGTCGCCGCGCTACTTCGCCGCCAGCGCCATCTTGGCGGTCATCGCCCTCGTGGCCGGACTGGCGGCTGGCGCCGTAGGCCCGACCATCCTGCTGCTCGCCACGGTCGGATGCTTCGTCTTCGCCGCCATGCTTCTGCCGCGCACCAACGCCGCCCGCGACCGCGGCGAGACGCACTTCTCGAAGCTCCACGCCTACACCATCGGCGCCAACGTCGTGGCATTCCTGTGCGCGGCCTCGGCGGTGGCCTGGCTCGTGATCGCCTGAGGCCGCGGCCCAATTGTCAATCGGGCCGATCGCCGCGGGCGGGCGCCGCCCGCGGGCTTGCCTCACTTGCAAGCGCGCGCCGCATGGCGGCGGGCGCGTGCAGTGCCAGCGCGAGGGCGCCCGCTTGCGCCAGCGCCATCGTGACCACGATCGGGGTGAGCGTATCGCCGGCCACCCACGTCGAGACGGCGCTGATCAGCCCCGCGCAGCTGAGCTGGGTCGCGCCCAGAACGGCCGCAGCGGTGCCACCGAGCGTGGGGAAGAACTCAAGAACGTTGGCCATGTTGTTGGGCGCGATCGCACCCATGCAGGCGACGGTCACGATGATGGCGGGCGCGACGGCGGTCACCGGGGCCTGGCTGATGCCGAGGACGAGCAGGGTGGCGGCGGCGACGCTCTGGACGACGATGGCGGCCCGCAGCACGACGCTGGCATCGTAGCGGCGCAATAGTCGTCGATTGGCCAGATTGACCCCCGCCATGCCGGCGATGTTCGCCGCGAACAGCAGGGAGAAGGCGGTGTTGGAGAGCCCGTACCAGCTCTGGTAGACGAACGATGCGTGGGTGAGGAACACCAGCATCACACTGAACGCCATCGCCTGAATGCCGACGAAGCGCATGGTCGCAGCGGAGCGGAATACAGCGACGTAATTGGTCAGCAGCGTGCGCACCGGTGTTCGCTGGGGCACGCGCGGCGGCAGATGGCGGAACAGGGCGCGCTGCAGCAGCAGCGCCAGCAGGACGGCATAGATCCCCATGGCGACGAAGATCGCCTGCCAGCTCGCGCCCCACAGCAGCAGCGAGCCGATGCCCGGTGCGGCCGCCGGGGCGATGAACATCACCAGCCCGATCAACCCGAACAGGCGGGCGGCCTCGTTACCGCGCGTGCGGTCGCGCACGATGGCGGGCACGGAGACGCCACAGAAGGCGCCACCGAGGCCTTGCAAGGCCCGCCAAACGATCATGGCGGCCAGCGACTGCGCTTGGGCAACCATCACCGCCGCGAGCGCAAAAATCGCAAGACCGGCGAATAGGACGGGGCGCCGGCCGTAGCGATCCGAAAGGGGGCCGCCCAGGAGCTGACCCGCGCCGAAGACCGCGACGTATGCGGCCAGGGTCCGCCCGACCGCGGCGGGCTCGGCGCCC
This sequence comes from uncultured Ectothiorhodospiraceae bacterium, assembly GCA_964445325.1. Lineage (GTDB taxonomy): Bacteria > Pseudomonadota > Gammaproteobacteria > XJ16 > Halofilaceae > Halofilum. The sequence goes on along the minus strand of CAYUKN010000027.1, from coordinate 133 downwards.
AGATCGGCTCCGATCGCCGGGAAGGCGGGCAGATAGGTGTCCAGGGCGAATGGCCCCAGTGCCACCGTCATGCCGAGCAGCACGGCCAGGCGCAAGTGGGACATGGCGGGCGGTCCTCAGAGGGCGTTTACAA
>CAYUKN010000026.1:22519-24579 GCA_964445325.1 uncultured Ectothiorhodospiraceae bacterium | reverse complement strand
TGGCCGAAGGCCAGGCCCGCAAGGGCGAGGCGCAGGGATGCGCCGAGCAATATCTGCACGCTGTACCACGCGCTCGCTACGGCGCAAATTTGTCGGACAGGCTCCTAGAGCTCGCCGGATCGATGGGCCGGGCGGGGGGCCAGTCCCGCTGTACGCGCGCGTGCATGTTGCGTGAGGCGCGGGCGACCCTGGACGCGCACGCGCTGCGCGCCAATCTCGGGCGAGCCCGTGCGGCGGCACCCGATGGCGCCATCTTCGCCTCGATCAAGGCGGCCGGCTACGGCCATGGCCTGGTATGGACCGCCGAGCAGCTGGGCGCCGCGTGCGAGGGCTTCGCGGTGGCCACGGTTGGTGAGGGCGTGGCGCTGCGCGAGGCCGGGCTGCGCGGGCAGAGAATCTGCGTACTCGACGGCGCGGCCGACCGTGACGAGCTCGTCGGCTGCGCCGCCCACGGGCTCGAGCCCTTGATCCACCAACCCTGGCAGCTCCACGCGCTCGAGGCGGGTGGCTTCGAGCATCGGCTGCGGGTATGGCTCAAGATCGAGACCGGCATGGGGCGCCTGGGGGTGCCCGCGACACAGGCCCGCGCCTATCACCAGCGCTTGCAAGCATGCGCCGCGGTGGCGGGGCCCGTGGGACTGATGACCCACCTGGCCAACGCCGACGATCGAGCGAGCGCTTATACCGAGGGTCAGCTGCGGGTCTTCCGCGAGGCTACCGCGGGGTTGTCGGGCGAGCGCTCGGTCGCGAACTCCGCCGGCTTGCTGGGCTGGCCCGCGACCCACGCCGACTGGAATCGGCCCGGGATCATGCTCTACGGCTGCTCGCCGTTCGGTGCGCGGCAGGCGCTCGAGCCGGCGCTGGAGCCCGTGATGACGCTGTCGACCCGGTTGATCGCGATCAACGAGCTCGACGCCGGAGCGGCCGTGGGTTACGGCTCGACCTATACGTGCCCCGAGCCCATGCGCCTGGGCGTGGCTGCGATCGGCTACGGCGATGGCTATCCCCGCCATGCGCCCAACGGTACCCCCGCCTGCGTCCGTGGCACGCGGGTCCCGCTGGCGGGGCGGGTGTCGATGGACAAGATCACGCTGGACTTGCGCGGGGTACCGGAGGCCGAGGTGGGCGATCGCGTCGAGCTCTGGGGGGGCCGCGTACCCGTCGAGGAGGTCGCGGACTGGGCCGGCACGATCGGCTATGAGCTACTGTGCGGGGTTCATGGAAGAGTCGCAATTCGCGAGGTATCTCCTTGATACACCGGCGCGATCGCTTTTGCCAGCGCGGGCGAACGTGTATATTCGCGGCCTGTACCGAGTCGCAAACCAAAGGCAGCGTGGGCACATGACGCGACGACTGATGGACACGGTAGGGACGGCGGCTGTCGTTGTGGCCTTGCTCGGCGGTTGCGCGACGAGCAAAAGCGACCGGGCCATGTTCCGCGCCGGCCCTGAGCACGACGGTCGCCACGGCCGCGTCGAGGTGGCCGAGCCGGATCCGCCGCGCTGGTCCCAGGGACTGGGCGAGCGTTCGTATGCCTCGCCCATCGTGGGTGGCGAACAGGTCTTCTTCGGTACCAACGAGGGGCGGTTCTACGCCCTCGATGTCGAGACGGGCGAGATCAACTGGCAGATCCAGACCGACGGCAATGTTGAGGCCCCGGCCGCCTACGCCGACGGCACGGTGTACGTTGGCAGCTGGGACAGCAAGGTTCGGGCGCTCGACGCCGCCGATGGCAGTGTCGAGTGGACCTTCGATACCGACGGCCGAGTCTATTCGGCGCCGACGGTGACGGCCGAGCGGGTGTATTTCGGCAGTGCCGATGGCCGGGTCTACGCCGTCGATCGGGCGTCGGGCGAGAAAGTCTGGCACTTCGCCACCGACGACCGCGTCTATTCCTCGCCCGCGGTCGCCAGTGATCGGGTGTATTTCGGCAGTCTCGATGGCAGCGTCTACGCGGTGGCCCAGGGCGATGGCAGCAAGGCCTGGGCGTATACCACCGACGGCCCTGTCTTCTCCAGTCCCGCGGTCGACGGGGAGGTCGTCGCCGTGGGCAGCTACGA
>CAYUKN010000026.1:0-22419 GCA_964445325.1 uncultured Ectothiorhodospiraceae bacterium | reverse complement strand
GACGACGGCAGCGAGCTGTGGCGCTTCGAGGCCGTCTCGCCAATCTACGCCACGCCCACGATCGCCGGCGGCGCGGTGTTCTTCGCCGCCGATTTGGGCACGGTATACGCCCTCGACTGAGCGAGCGGGGAGCGCGCACCCGGGGGCCATGACAGGCGCGCCGCCGATCGTGCCCGGGCCCCCGCTGAGGGTGTCGCCCGGTCAGGCAGTCCCTTACTCCTCCAAGTACTGGAGCTTGTCGGGGACGTCCTCCCACTCCTCGGCGTCTTCCGGGGCTTCCTTCATGACGGTAATGACAGGCCATTTCTGGGCCAGGCGCTCGTTGAGCTCGAGGAAATGCTCCATCTCCTTGGGCAGATCGTCCTCCGAGTAGATGGCGTCGACTGGGCACTCGGGCTCACACAGCGTGCAATCGATACACTCCTCGGGATCGATCGCGAGGAAGTTCGGCCCCTCGTGAAAACAATCGACCGGGCAGACCTCCACGCAGTCGGTGTACTTGCACTTGATGCAACTCTCCGTCACCACGTACGTCATCGGATCAAGCGCTCCCCTTCGAGTTGGGCAATGGCGACGCTGTCGGGCGCGCCGCAGCCCCGCTATTATGGGGACAACAGCGCGCGCTTGCCAGCGCCGCCCGACTTCGTAGCCAAGCCAAGGAGTTGTCGATGCAGCCCGTGCGCAAGGTCGTCTTCCCCGTCGCGGGCATGGGGACGCGGTTCCTGCCCGCGACCAAGGCGAATCCCAAGGAAATGCTGCCGATCGTGGACAAGCCGCTGATCCAGTACGCTGCCGAGGAGGCGGTGGAGGCCGGCGCCGAGGTCCTGGTGTTCGTCACCGGGCGGCACAAGCGCTCCATTCCGGACCACTTCGACACGGCCTACGAGCTGGAGATGGAGCTCGAGGCCAAGGGCAAGGACGAGCTCCTCGACGAGGTGCGCAACGTCCTTCCCAGGGGCGTCGATTGCGTCTACCTGCGCCAGTCGCAGGCACTGGGGCTGGGCCACGCGGTGGCCTGCGCCCGGCCGGTGGTCGCCGACGAGCCCTTTGGCGTGATCCTCGCCGACGATCTGATCCACTCGAGCGCCCGCAGCGCGATGCGCCAGATGGTCGATGTCTATCAGGACAACGAGTGCTCGGTGCTTGGCGTCGAGCGGGTCCCGCCCGATCAGACGCACAAGTACGGCATCGTCGACAGCGCCTCTGTCTCGCCGAGTCTGTCGAGCTTGAGCGGGATCGTGGAGAAGCCGCCCGCCGATGAGGCCCCCTCGAATCTCTCGGTGGTGGGGCGCTATATCCTGACGCCCCGTATCTTCGATCTGCTGGCGACGACAGGCCGGGGCGCCGGGGGCGAAATCCAGCTCACCGACGCGATCGCCAAGCTGCTGGCCGAGCAACAGGTCCTCGCCTGGGAGTTCGAGGGTACGCGCTTCGATTGTGGCAACAAGCTCGGCTACCTCCAGGCCACGGTCGAGTACGCCTTGCGCCACCCCGACCTCAAGGACGAATTCGCGGAGTACCTCCAGCGCGTCCATGCAACGCCCAGGGAGTAAGCCGTCCGGGCGGGGCGTTTGCGGGGACGGCACCGCGATCGTGTGCTCGCCCGCGGGGATCGGGACGCCACGGCATGGGCCCACGCGCGTTCATCTGCACTGGCACAACCACAGGAACGCGGCTCTTGAGCACTAGGCGCCAGCGCGACATCCTGGCCTTCGTCGGCTGCGCGGTCATCTGTTTCGGCGTGGCCGCGCTCAACGGCTGGGTCACGGCGGCCTCGGTCGACGGCTGGTACCAGACCCTGACCAAGCCGTCTTTCAATCCGCCCGATTGGGTCTTCCCACCGGCGTGGAACCTGCTGTTCCTGCTCATGACGATCGCCCTGTGGCGCCTCGTGCGCCGCGCCGAGGCCGGAACGGGGCGACGCTGGGCCCTGGGTCTGTTCGCCGCGCAGCTCGGGCTGAACACCGGATGGTCGGTGCTGTTTTTCGGCCTGGGCCAGTTGGCCTGGGCGCTGGCCGAGGTCATCGCGCTCGAGATCGCGGTCCTGGCGACGCTCGTGGCCAGTGGCCGGGTCGATGGTTGGGCGGGTGGCTTGTTGGTCCCCTACGCTTTGTGGGTGGGCTTCGCGATCGTGCTCAACGGGGCCATTGTGGCGCTCAACGGCGCCACACCGTGACGCGGCCGGATATGATTCGTGCGCCAACCGGAGCTAGCCGATGGAATACCTGCATACCATGATGCGCGTGTCCGACCTGGATGCCGCGCTCGACTTCTTCTGCGACAAGCTCGGCCTGGTCGTGATGAGCCGCCGCGATGTCGACACCGGTCGCTTCACGCTCGTCTTCCTGGCGGCGCCGGACGACGTTGAGCGGGCCGGGCAGGCCAAGAGCCCGATGGTCGAACTGACCTGGAACTGGGATCCGGAGAGCCTCGATGATGGCCGCAACTTCGGCCACATCGCCTACCGCGTCGATGACATCTACGCCACGTGTGAACGCCTACGAGACGCCGGTGTCACCATCAACCGCCCGCCCCGCGACGGTCACATGGCGTTCGTGCGCTCACCCGATGGGCACTCGATCGAGCTCCTTCAGCGCGGCGAGGCGCAGCCACCGCGCGAGCCCTGGGCGTCGATGGACAATACCGGTACGTGGTAGCCCCCGGAGCCAGCGCCTCGGGGTGCGGCGGGCGTTGCCAGGGCGGTCGGCGGCGGCGTCGTCAGTACCTGCATCCGGCGATGGCCCGTGGACGCCTGGGCGCCGGATCGCTGGCGATGCTGGCGGGCATCGGGCACTCGATCGCCGGGGTCGGGGGCGGAGGCGATGTGCACTGCCGCTTCACCGGCGGCGTCGAGGCGGTGTATCGCTTGAGCGCCGATCGCGCCGGCGTGCAGCGCATCGACGTCGAGCCCAGCCGCTGGGGCCGTGTCGATGCCGGCGCGCGCTCGTATCGCTTCATTTTCGACGGTGGTCTCGAGCGCTATCGCATTGTCTTGATCATCGATCGTGCCACCGGCGACGCGCGCCGCGTCTACGGCCGCGAGGCTGCCATGACACGGCCGTTCGCGGGCCACGGCAGCACCCCGGGGCGCCTCGTGCGCGAGACGGGCGGGTGCGAGCTGCCCGGCCGCGATCGCATCGACGACTGACCGAGGACACCGCCAGAGACGGGGCCCGGTGCGCCGGATCGGTCAGCTCCAGGGGAAGGGGCTGTTCGACGTCGGGTGGAGCTCGCCGGTGCGATAGCGGTCAAAGCGGAACGGCGCGAGCAGGTCGCTCGGCTCGCCCAGGATCTCCTGGCTGACGAGATCGCCCACACCGATCATCTTGTAGCCGTGATTCGAGTCGGCGATGAAGTAACAGTTCTGCGCGAACACATCGAAGACGGGAAAGTTGTCGGGCGTGAAGCAGCCGAGCCCGCCCGAGGGCTCGTTCTTGTAGTCGGGGATGCGACCGGAGAAGCGGTCTTGGCAAAACGCCAACGCCGAAACCCACATGCGCGCGAAAGCGGAGCCGACGACGAAGTCGGGCGATTCCGGACCGTACGGGTCGACGGCGACGTCGTCGGGGTCGCGCTCGACGGCGACGGGCGCGGCGCCGCCCTGGATGCCACCGAAATGGAAATCGGGCTTGTAGTAGATACCCCACATTCGATCGGTGATCATTTCGCCGTCGTCGTCGGCTTGGAGGGGGCGATCGCTGTCGACGTGGATCACCGGCGGCATCTCGCCGGCGTTGGTCTTCTGCAGATTCGGATCGACGCCGAGCGTGCCTTCCTGCAGGCTCTGGAAATGCCACATGCGCACATCGCGATGGACTTGGCCCGAGCGGTCGGTGACGTCGATGCGCGCGGGTAGATCCAGCATCTCCCAGAACTGCTTGACCCAGGGGCCGACACCGACGACGACGTAGTCGGTGTTGATGGCGCCGCGGTCGGTGACCACGGCGGTGACGGCGCCGCCGTCGGTGCGAAGGTCGGTGACGGTCACACCGGTGACGATACGGACACCTTCGGCGCGGGCCTTGTCGGCGAGCCCGTGGATCGATGCGGCGTTGTTGGCGTAGCCACCGCGTTGCTCGTGCAGGATCGAGGTCGAGCCGGGCGCCTGCCAGTCATCGAAGAGGCCGCGCATGTATTGCCGCGAGGCGTGCTCGCCCTCGACGAAGACCGAGGGATAGCCGATCTCGCGCTGCTGCTCGGCGATACTGGCTACATCAGCGTGCATGCACTCGGGGCTCACCTGGATATAGCCCACCGGGTGGTAGTGGAACGCCGCCGGATCGCTTTCCCAGACATCGACGCTGTGCGCCATCAAACGGCGCATCGCGGGCTGGAAGTAATTGTTGCGAACGACGCCGCAGGCGATGCCCGAGGCGCCCGCGGCGATGGCCGACTTGTCGATGACCAGGATGTCGGCGCCGCTGCCGCGGCCGGCGCTGCGAAGCCGATGTGCCAAATGCCAGGCCGTGCTCAAGCCGTGCACACCGGCACCGATGATCACAAAGGGTGCGCTCGACGGTAGGGAATCGCTCATGGCGGCGGATCTTGTAGGGAATCAACGACGCGAGATTACGCAGCGCCCGCAGGGGCGACAAGCGACGGTATCTCATGGCCGCGTGAGCTATGCTCATACGCGGCCGCACGGGTTCACGAAGCCGTCGAATCGGTTGCGCTGAGCCACTCCATCAAGCGTGCACGCGGGCTTTCCGGGGTGATGGGGTGTGCGGTGGTGACGAAGAACGCCCCCGGCCCACGCACGCTCTTCTCCAGCACCGGGACCAGGCTACCCGCCTCGAGGAAATCGTCGACCAGATGGCGCCAGCCCAGGGCGATGCCCTGGCCCGCGACAGCCGCTTGCAGTAGCGCGGGATAATTGTTGATGCGCACCGGTTGCCGGCGCGCGCCCCCCCGTGCCCCCAGGGCGTCGAACCACTCGCCCCAGCCCATCCAGTCCGGGTGGTCGTCCTCGAGATCGAGCAGGGTCTCCTCGAGGAGATCGGCGGGCGCCTGGGGGGGGCGGCGCTGACGCAGGTAGTCGGGGCTGCACACGGCCAGGATCTCCTCGTCGAACAAGCGCCGCACACCCGCGCCGGCCAGCGGTCGCCGGGCGTATTCGATGGTCAGATCCACCTCGTCGCCGGCGCGATCGTGGTCGCGGTCGGAGGCGAGCACCCGGATATCGAGGTCGGGCTGGCTCTGGCGAAAGCCGGTCAGGCGCGGCATCAGCCAGAGCGAGGCCATGGCGCTGGTGGCACCGACGGTGATGGGGCCCGAGTCCCGGCTCGCGGTGACCTCCGCAGTGGCTCCGGCCAAGCGCTGGAGGGCCTCACGCACGGCCGCGTCGTAGCGCAGTCCCGCCGGGGTCAGGCGAACGCCGCGATCGGTGCGCACGAACAGCGCCGTGCCCAAGCGCTCCTCGAGGTGGCGCACCTGGCGGCTGATGGCCCCCTGGGTGACCGCGAGCTCGTCGGCGGCCCGGGTGAAGCTCGAAAGGCGCGCGGCCGATTCGAACGCGCGCAGGGTCTGGAGCGGGGGCAGCGGCTCGGGCCGGCCGGTCATGATGTTCCCTCATGCGTGTTCTGCAAAATCATCTATTGTTTGGGGAATAAGCGGGATTCTAGATTACATCCACTCATACATGACAGCCACACCACACGGCGTGGCCGAGCCACGCGGGAGGTTCGTGATGACCGAACTGGGAGTGAGCGGCCTCCACCAGGGGATCGCCGAGGACATCGAGGGCGTACTGACCGATACGGCTCGCGCGCACGGTCTACCCAATACCGCTTATACCGATGCCGGATTCCTCGGCATCGAGCGTGACCGCATCTTCGCGCCGACGTGGACGGCGCTGGGCTTCGCCAGCGACCTCAGCGACCGCGGTGAGATCCATCCGTTGAGTCTGCTGGGGATACCATTGATCATGCTGCGCGATCGCGACGGCGCGATCCGCGTGTTCCACAACGTATGCAGCCATCGCGGGCGCCAACTCGTAGATGAGCCCGTCACCGTCCAGGCGGGGATCCGCTGCCCCTACCACTCGTGGCATTACGGCCTGGATGGCACGCTCAAGGGCACGCCGCACATCGGCGGCATGAACTGCCACAGCTGCACTGGCTTTGATAAGAGCGAGCACGGGCTCAAGGAGGTCCGCTGCGCGGTATGGTGCGACGTGGTGTTCGTCAATCTCGATGGCCGCGCCGAGCCCTTCGAGCAGTTCATTGAGCCGGTCATGCGGCGTTGGGAGGCGTTTTGGGGCCGCAAGGGGCCCGACGAACTGCGCCCGGCAGGCAATGATGGCCGGCTGGAGTTGGAAGTGGCGGCCAACTGGAAACTGGCGGTCGAGAACTATTGCGAGTCCTACCATCTGCCCTGGGTGCATCCCGAGCTCAATAGCTACTCCCGGCTCGAGGATCACTACATCGTGCTCGACGACGACGGCAACTCGTTCGCGGGGCAGGGCACGCGTGTCTACAACCTCGCCGAGGTGGCGGGCATCACGATGCCGCGCTTCAGTGCGTGGCCGGACGAGCGCCTGCGCGAGGGCGAGTACCTGTCGCTCTACCCGAATCTGTTGTTGGGGATCCAGGCCGACCACTTCTTCGTGGTTTTGCTGGAGCCGCTCGACGAGGCCCGCACGAGGGAGCACCTGCGGATCAGCTACGTCGGCGATGTGGCGACCGACGACACCCATGCCGCTGCGCGCGAGTCGCAGCTGCGCGCGTGGAAGACGGTGTTCGGAGAGGATGTGACCATGGTCGAGGGCATGCAGCGCGGCCGCGCCTCGCCCGCCTACCACGGCGGCACGTTCTCGCCGGTGCAGGATGTGCCCACGCATCACTTCCACAAGTGGGTCGCTCGCCGTCTGCTGGCCGCGGGCGAGGCCCGGGTGGGTGAGCCCCAGGGCGGTGAGCTTCGGGACGCGGTCACGGGATGAGCCGTAGCAGCGCATCCATCGATGGCCTGTGGGGCCACTTCGTCGGGGGCGGGTGGCACCACGACGGTGAGCGCCTGGGCGTGGAGGACCCCGCCACCGGCGAGGTGCTCGCCGAGGTCACACTCAGTGACGGCGAGGGTGTCGATCGCGCGGTGCGAGCCGCGCGCGATTGCCACCGGTCGCGCGCGCTGACCGCTGCGCCGCCGGCGGAGCGCGCCGCGCTGATGTTCCGCATCGCGGACGAGATCCGACGGATCACCGACTATGGCGCGGAGGTGCTGTGCCGTGAATCGGGCAAGACCCTCGACGATGCGCGGCACGAGTTCGACGAGGCTGTACGCTATTTCGAGTACTACGGGGGTGCGGCCGACAAGCTCGAGGGCCGCTCGATCCCTCTGGGCGACGGTTATGTCGACTGGACGGTGCGCGAGCCGCTGGGCGTGTCCGCGCAGATCGTGCCGTGGAATTTCCCTGTGGCCCTGGCGGCGCGCTCGCTCGCGGCAGCTCTGGCGACGGGCAATGCCGTCGTGGTCAAGACGCCCGAGCTCGCCCCCCTGGCGGCGACCCTGCTGGCCCAGGCCGCCGAGCGTGCGGGGGCGCCACCGGGAGCCGTCAACGTCATCACGGGATGGGGCGGTCACGCCGGCGACGCCCTGGTGCGCCATCCGCTGGTCAACCAGATCGTGTTCACCGGATCGGTGCCGACGGGGCGCTCGATCCTCCACGCGGCCGCCGATCGGGTGGTGCCCAGTGTCATGGAGCTCGGGGGCAAGTCGGCGGGCATTGTCTGTGAGGATGCGGACCTGGACACCGTGCTCGCGAGCATCCGCAGCGGCATCTTCTTCAACGCGGGCCAGGTCTGCTCGGCGATGTCGCGGGTGCTGGTGCACGAGTCCATTCACGACGCGTTGGTCGACCGGGCGCGCTCGCTCGCCGAAAGCCTGGAGCCGGGCCACGGCATCGACAATCCGGGGCTGACGCCGCTGATATCGGGGCCGCAGCGCGAGCGTGTCGAGGCCCTTTGTCGCAGTGGTATTGAAGCCGGCGCGACCGCGGTCACCGGTGGCCGCCGGCTCGACGGGCCGGGTTACTTCATGCAGCCGACCGTGTTCACCGATGTCACCCACGACATGGGCATCGCCCACGAGGAGATCTTCGGTCCCGCCCTGGCGCTCACGCCGTTCAAGGATCTCGACCAAGCCATCGAGCTCGCCAACGCGACGGATTATGGTCTGGTCGCGGGTGTCTTCACGCGCGATCTCGACCGGGCGATGCACGCCTCGCGCGGGCTCGTGGCCGGCCAGGTCTTCGTCAACGAGTGGTTCGCCGGCGGGGTCGAGACCCCGTTCGGCGGCATGCGCGGCTCCGGCTTCGGCCGCGAGAAGGGCCTCGAGGCGCTGGACAACTACCTCCAGACGAAGAACGTCGCCATCCGCCTGGGTGCTTGAATGCGATCTCGCGAAGTCGCGAAGCTTCGGGGTGAAAACGAGAACTGAGGGATGGGCCGTGGTGTTATCCCGGTTCGCTTTCCGGTACCAAGCGCTCATCGGTCGGTTTCATTCCGCCGTGCACCGGCGAGCACCCATCCGCCGGGAGCGGATGGGGACTGGCCTACGGCCAGGCCCGTAAGGGCGAGGCGCAGGGACGAGCAACATCTGCACGCTTTGCCACGCGCTCGCTACGCCACCGAATTCTCGTACAGGTTCCGAGGGAAGTGCCGATGTACACCGGATTCGGGTTGCATAACATCCGGTGGGTCGGACTTGTAGTCCGACCCACCGGTGACTTGCGAGCGTTGCACTGCGACCCGTCCCACGATGAGCGGGGTTGTTCAGGAATTCCCAGCTTCCTTTTCACTCGCGAGCGTTCGCGCTCGTCGCGCCTTCGCGAGAGCCATCAGGCACAGCGGTAACGTCCCCACTGGCGGCGATTACGCCAAGCCCCGAAGGACCATCCCGACCGCGTCCTCACGTATCCCAGTCGGGGGCAAGGCTCGCGGGACTGATCAGGCGCCCGCGTGTGGTGAGTAGCTGGTTGATCTCGGCCATCTCCGTCTCGGCCAGGGCGAAGTCGAAGATGGCCATGTTGGCGTCGGCGTGCTCCTCGCGCTTGGATCGCGGGATGGCGATCACACCCTCCTGCTGCACGAGCCAGCGCAAGGCTACTTGGCCTGGACTCTTGTCGTGCGCATTGGCGATGCGCTGGAGGGTCGCATCGGCGAACACGCGCCCTTGTGCCAGCGGGCAATAAGCGGTCAGCGCCATGCCATGGCCCACCAACGCGCGACGGACCGGCGTCTGGTCCAGAAACGGATGATATTCCACCTGGTTCGTGAGGAGCGGCGCCGGCGAGTGCTGGACGGCCTCCTCGACGAGCGCGACGTTGAAGTTGCTCACACCGATGTGGCGTGTCATGCCCGCCGCGCGCACCTCGTTGAGCGCCTTGATGGTCTCGGCGAGTGGTATGTCCGGATTGGGCCAGTGCAACAGCACGAGGTCCGCGTAGCCGGTATCCAGCCGTTCGAGGCTCTCCTCGACCGAGCGCTGGAGATCGCCGTCGGTGAAGCGGTCGACCCAGACCTTCGTGGTCAAGAACACCTCGTCACGCTCGCGTGGTGAATCTCGGATACCTCGGCCCACCGCCTCTTCGTTGCGATACATCTGGGCCGTGTCGATGTGGCGATAGCCCCGGACGAGGGCGTAACGCACCATGCGATGCGCATCGTCGGGCGCGAGCTCGAAGGTACCGAACCCCAGCGCCGGGATGCCCGCACCATTGGCGTGGACGTCGTGCATAGACCGCTCCCAGAACGCCTCGGGTGGACGAATGAGTGTTTGGGCCAGTATACGACGTCGCCGGCTGCGCGGGGAGGCCGGCGCGAGGAGCCGCGTGGCGGGCCCGGGGTGGGCGGCCCGGGTCCCGGTGGCGGAGTTGCAATCACGCGTGAATCGGCCAAACTCAGTCAGAGGCGCCTTCAATGGGCGCGCGCTCGGGAGACGACACATGCCCAAGGCAACGACTCGATACAGGTTCCGCGAGCACCATGGGCGCATGGGGCTTCTCGCTTTGGCTTTGGCCGTGTCGGCCTTGGGACTCGTGCCGGTGCCCGCGTGGAGTAACGGCGGGGCCGAGGTGGTGCACAGCATCGATTTCACGGGGCAGCCTGAAGGCGAGGCGCGTACCTGGCTACGCGAGCAGGGCTTCGAGCTGCGCATGAGCGCGAACGAATTATCGCCTCGATTCAGCGATCGCGGCCTCGTCCTCAGCACCGAGGATGCGATCACCGGATTGTTCGCAAAGGAACTGCGCCTCACCGGCGCGGATCGGGTGCGTGTGACCTGGGGCGTCGATCGCTATCCCGAGGGCGCTAACTGGGAGAAGGGAACCTACCGCGTACCCGTCGCAATCATGATCGCGTTCGGCAAAAAGGAGATCGCCAGCGGTAGCCTGTTCGTGCCCAACGTGCCGTACTTCATCAGCCTGTTCCTGAGCAAGAACGCCGAGCCCGGAAAGGGCTACACGGCGAACTACTATCACAAGGGCGGGCGCTACTTCTGCGCCCCTTGCAGTCCGCCGGCCGGCGAGGCCGTCACCACGACGTTCGACATGAGCGAGACGTTCAAGCGCACCTTCGACAAGAAACAAGTCCCACCGATCACGGGCTTTAGTTTCCAGATGAACACCAAGAATACCCGCGGCGGCGCCAAGGCCTTCATCGAGCGCGTCGAGTTCCTGGGCTCCGGATAACCCACTCTGCACAGCCTTCCAAAGCGGCGCACGTCCGAAGTGCGCCCGACCCCCGCCTCGATGGGGCCGCGAGTCACCGACCACGCGTCGCCAGCGCATGCCGCTCTGGCGGGTGTATGCGTGGGCACGGGCAATGGAGCGGGCCGGCGTCCCGGCCACTTGTGATCAGCATCACAAATCCACAAGTATGAGCTTGACGCGGTCGCAGGATTGCAACAGCGTTGCTATCGCAGTGTTCATCACGGCGCAACCGCGACGTGCTATCAACGGGGTTCGAACCGTCGGGGACGTCGGGTTGGGTCGGCGGGATGCCGCCATTGGCGCCAAGGGCTGAATAGCATGAAATTTGCTTGTTCAGCCCGAAATAGCTCCTAAAAGACCGGCGTGGCGAGCTCACCCGAGCCGACAACAAAGCACCCATCCTGGGGGGGGGAGCAATGACACTGCTCGCGCTGATCTTTCCGCACGCTTACAAGTGGCTGCCTGTGGTCGAAGGCCTGATCGCCCTCGGCGCTGTTTACGCCGCCGTGGGCATACGCCTGGGCTTCGATCCGAGCGTGATTGACCACCATATCGGCACGCTGTGGCTCGAGGCGCTGATCTTCGCGGGCTTTGCACTGCTGTCGCTTACGATCGTCGGCCTCTACAACAGTCGTTTGCGCATCGGCATCGAGGCGGTGATGGTGCGCCTCGGGGTGGCACTGCTGCTGACAACGGCGCTGCTCACGATCTTGTATTACACCGTCTCCGAGATTTTTCTCGGGCGCGGCATACTGGGATTGTCGCTGGTGCTCACCTTCGTGCCAATCGCGTTGCTGCGGTGGCAGGTCCATCGCATCTGGCTGAGCGAGGGCTGGCAGCGCAAGGTCCTCGTCCTCGGTGCTGGGCGTCGCGCCGCGCGCTTGGCGTGGCTGCGCCGGCGCACCGACCTCATTGGCCTGAGGCTAGTGGGATTCGTGCCAAACCCCGGCGACGACGTCGGCGTCGACGCCGGACGCATCATCGAGCCCGATCGGCCGTTGGCCGAATGGGCCTGCGCCATGGGCGTTGTCGAAATCGTGGTGGCGCCGGACGAGCGCCGCGACAACGTCGACAGCCGGGAGCTGCTGGCCTGCAGGCGGCGTGGGGTGGCTGTTTGCGACCTGCTGAGCTTCCACGAGCGTGAGACGGGCCAAGTCTGCCTCGATCACGGCCTATCGAGCTGGCTGGCGTTCTCCAATGCGACGCCCGCCGCCCTCGCCGGCGATCGCGTCAAGCGGGTGTTCGACATCGTAGTGAGTCTCACGTTGGCGTTGATCACCGCGCCGCTCCTAGGGCTTGCAATGCTGGCGATCTGGATCGAATCGGGTTTGCGCGGGCCAATCCTGTACGGCCAGACACGTGTGGGTTTCGATGGTCGCCCGTTCGAGCTTTGGAAGCTGCGCACGATGGTCACCGATGCCGAGAGCGATGGCACCGCCCGCTGGGCGCGTGCGAACGATCCGCGCGTGACCCGAGTGGGCCGGATATTGCGGCGCTTCAGGGTGGACGAACTGCCCCAGCTGTACAATGTGCTGCGCGGCGACATGAGCTTCGTCGGCCCGCGTCCCGAGCGCCCGGAGTTCGTCGAGAAGCTGATCAGGCAGTCGCCGTTCTATAGCGACCGTCATAGTGTCAAGCCAGGTCTGGCGGGCTGGGCGCAGATCCGCTATCCCTACGCCGCCTCGGAGTCTGACGCCCTGCGCAAACTCCAGTACGACCTCTACTACGTCAAAAACCGCAGCCTCTATCTGGATCTTGTCATTCTCCTGCAGACGGCGGAAGTCGTGCTCTGGGGCAAGGGGGTGCGGTGAGTGACATACTTGCGCCGGGCGGGAGCTAGCGTAGTATTCTAATGGCGCTTGAAAGCAAACAGGATCTGCCGGCTGGCACAATCCTGTAATAAAAGCGCGAGAAGCGTGACCGTGCCGGGTTCCAAAAAGATGGGGGGACGATGGCCGAACGGGAACGGGCGAACACCGGCATGAAGGACCCAGGGACGCGCGGTACCTTGGGCGGATTGATTTGGCGCGCCCTGCTAGTGGCTATTGTGGTGGTGATCGTCGCCGGCTGCGCCAGCGGGCCAGATTTGCCATCCGGCGGGCTCGAGGGTGCGGGCGAGGAGACGCCGCTCTACCAAATCGGCCCGGGCGATCAGCTCAACGTGTTCGTCTGGGACAACCCGGAACTCTCGACCTCCGTGCCCGTGCGCCCCGACGGGCGGATCAGCACACCGTTGGTCGAGGATCTGGTGGCCGCCGGAAAGGCCCCGACCGAGCTGGCGCGGGATTTCGAGGAAGAACTGTCACGCTACATCCAGAATCCCGTCGTCACGGTGATGGTCACCGGTTTCGTGGGCGAATTCGAGCAGCAGGTCCGCGTCGTCGGCGAGGCGGCCGAGCCGCAGGCGTTGTCGTATCGCGACGACATGACGCTGCTCGACGTGATGATCGAGGTCGGCGGCTTGACCGAGTTTGCCGCGGGCAATGATGCCAAGCTGATCCGCGAGGTCGACGGCGAGCTGCGCCAGCAGAAAGTGCGGCTGGGCGACCTCCTCCGCGATGGCGACATATCCGCCAATGTCAGGATGCAGCCCGGCGATACCCTGATTATCCCGGAGGCTTGGTTCTAGTGGCAGCTAGCGCGGGATTGCGACATCACGCCGGCGTTGGGGTGTCGCGAGCCCGCGGCTCAGGTTATAGGGGGCTTCGCTAGTCATGCGCGAGCAGATCGATCAGCTCTGGTCCTACTTGCGTGAGGCCTGGCGGTTCCGCTGGTACGCGCTGGGGGTCGCCTGGGTGGTAGCGGTTGCCGGCTGGGCAGTGGCGCTGCAGATGCCGAACCAGTACCAGGCATCGGCGCGGATCCATGTCGACACCGAGTCCATGCTCGAGCCCCTGTTGCGCGGCCTGGTGGTCGAGTCGAACACCCAGCGTCGGGTCGATCTGATGTCGCGCACGCTGCTGTCGCGGCCGAACCTTGAGAAGGTCGCCCGGGAGACTGATCTGGACCTGGAAGCGAATTCGCAGAGGGAGATGCAGGGGGTTATCGACCGCCTCGACAAGCGCATCCGACTGTCAGCCACGGGGGGCAGCAACCTGTATCGCATCAGCTATCGGGGCGAGAATCCCCAGCTCGCCCGCGATGTCGTGGACGCGCTCGTCAACCTCTTCGTCGAGGAGAGCATGGGGCGCAGCCGCCAGGATACTCAATCGGCCCAGTCGTTCCTCAAGCGCAAGGTCGACGAGTACGAGGCGCGAGTGGAGGAGGCAGAGCAACGCCTGAGCGAGTTCAAGCGCGAGCACGTCGGCCAGATGCCGGGCAACCGCGGCGACTACTATGAGCGTCTCCAGAAAGCGAGCGAGCAGCTCGAACAGGCACGGTTCGAGCTCGAGACGGCGCAGAGTCGCAAGCGCGAGCTTGAGAAGCAGCTCGAAGGCGAGACACCCGTTTTCGGGATGATGGGGCAGCCAGACAACGGTCCGTCGGCGGAGACGCCTGAGCTCGATCGGCGCATCAAAGAGCTGCAGGACCGCCTCGACCAGCTTTTGTTGAAATACACCGAGGAGCACCCCGAGGTCAAGACGGCGCGGAATCGCCTGCGCCAGCTCACCGAGCAGCGCGAGCAGAAGCGTGACGAACTCGCAGAAGCCGCCGAGGAAGCGCCCTCGGGGCAGGGCAGCGGCTCACTGGATCAGAATCCCGTCCACCAGGAAATCCGAGCTGCGCTGGCTCGTGCCCGCGCCGACGTGGCGTCCGCAGAATCGAAGGTGGCTCGCTACCGTAAGCAAGTCAAGGAACTCCGCGACAAGGTCGACACGCTCCCGAAGGTAGAAGCGCAATACAAGGAGCTGCAGCGTAAATACCAGGAGGCCAGGAAGACCTACGACGAGCTGCAGCAGCGCTTGCGCAAGGCCGAGATCTCGGAGGAGGCCGACGAGGCCAACCAGGCCGATTTCCGGATTGTCGATCCCCCACGCGTGCCGAGCGATCCGGTGGCGCCGAATCGGCCGCTGCTGGTCAGCGCCAGCCTGGGTGCAGCCGCGGTTGGCTCCGGTGCGTTCAGCGTGTTCTTGGCCCTGTTGTGGCCCACCTTCCACACGCGTGCAGCGCTGTACTCGGCGTTGGAGATGCCGGTTCTCGGTGCGATCAGCCGGGTGCGGACGCGCCAAGCGGAGCGCCGACGCCGCTTGGGGCTCGCCCTCTTTGCGCTGGTGCTCTTGGCCCTCGTGGGCGCCTACGCCCTGGTGCTGGCGCTGGCAATGGGCATCGAATTGCCGGTCGATCCGACGCGGCTGATGCGGTTGCTTTGACCCCGTCGGACTTGGAGAGGCCTAGGGAGGACTGATCATGGGCACGATTGAACGCGCCATGGAGCGCGCCCGTCGCGGCGGCCGGAGCACCGCGGACAAGGCCGCTCGGGGGCAGGCCGGTGCGCACGGGGCCACCGGCGCCGCAGCGGCGGGCATGTCCGCAGCGCCGCACGAGCCGGCCGGGGCCGAGTCGGCGGGCCTGGCGTCGACCGGGGCCGGCGATGCCCGCGTTGCCGCACCCTCGGCGTGCAGCGCCGACATCGACCTGGATTTCGCGTTGCTGCGCGAGCAGGGGATGCTCACCCCCGACTCGGATCAGCACTTGCTACACGAGCAGTACCGGTTGCTCAAGCGGGCGTTGATCGGGCACGCGTTCTCCGGCAGGAACATCGGGGGCAATCCCGCCAATCTGATCCAGGTCACTAGCTCCGTCGCTCGCGAGGGCAAGACCTTCACGGCGTTCAACACCGGCATGAGCATGGCGATGGAGGTCGACTACACCGCGCTCCTGGTTGACGCCGACCTAACCGAGCGCTCGCTGACGCGCCTTGCCGACCTCGGGGGCCGGCCCGGCTTGACCGAGATCCTGGAGGGTAAGGTCGCCGATCCCGGCGAGGTGATCTATCGGCCCAACGTCGAACGCCTGGCCATTCTCCCCGCGGGGCGCGGCCATCCGCGGGCTGCGGAGCTTGTCGCCAGTGACGCCATGCGCCGCCTCGCCAGCGAACTCGCCAATCGCTATCCCGATCGCGTCATCTTGTTCGACTCGACGCCCCTGTGCATGGACTCGCAGGCAGCCACGCTTGCCCGGCACATGGGGCAGGTCGTGGTTGTGGTCGAGGCCGCCCGTACTGCGGCGAGCGTGGTCAAGGAGGGTACGGGGCTGCTGGACCAGTCAGCGGGGCGTGTCGGGCT
This sequence comes from uncultured Ectothiorhodospiraceae bacterium, assembly GCA_964445325.1. GTDB lineage: Bacteria > Pseudomonadota > Gammaproteobacteria > XJ16 > Halofilaceae > Halofilum. The sequence goes on along the minus strand of CAYUKN010000026.1, from coordinate 6,489 downwards.
GTTGCTCAACAAAAGCCCGCGCGGTTACGGCTATAGCTATTATGGCGGGTACTGATGGACCACCCGCGCGCAGAGCAGCGGCGCGCGAAGCAATGGCATCAGGGTTTCGCTGGCGGCAGATCGCGGTGGTGGTGGTTGCTCCGGCGCTCGGGGCCAGCTCAGCACTCGCCGGTGACTGGGAAGTTGAGCCCAGGATCCGCGACGAGCTCAGCTACACCGACAACGTCACGCTCGCCCAGGACGACGAGGAGTCCGAGCTGGTCAACACCGTCACGCCAGGCCTGCGCGTGACCGGCGAGGGTCGACGGGCGAGCCTCGAGCTCGATTACCAGGCCGAGGCACTGTTCCATGCCAACGACTCGGAGCGCAACGAGATCATCCATGAGCTCGGTGCTGATGGCAGCATCGAGCTGATGCGCGAGCAGCTATTCTTCGACGCCAACGCCAGCCGCTCCGAGGATGTAGTGGCCGCTGGCGAGTCGGTCCCGGACAGTAATGTGTTCGACACCGGGGCCCGCGACAGTGTCACTACCTATGGCCTTGGGCCACGCCTGGAATACGAGCTGGGCACCTTCGCCGGTCTCCGGGCCAGTTACCGGCGGCAGGGGGTGCATCAGGACGAGTCCGATCTCGACACCGAAACCGACACGATCGAGGCCCGGCTCGCCAGCGGGCCCCGTTTCCGAACCTGGGGATGGTCAGTGCGCTTCGAGCGCGAGGATGAGAGCTCCGAGCGCGAACAGGGGGGCTCCGCGCGCGGGTTGGGCGACGACGATCGCCGGTTTCAGCGCGTGCGCGGCGAGCTCACCGTCGGTGCTGGGCGCCGCACGGAGCTCTTCGCCGCGGCCGGGAATGAAGACAACGAATTTCAGAGCGCTCAATTCGACGAGATCGACGGCGATTTCTGGGAGGCCGGTTTCCGCTGGAACCCACGCCGGCGCGTGAGCGTAGAGGCGGCGATCGGCGAGCGCTTCTTCGGCGACACCGCGCGGGCCTCGATCTCGGCGCAAGGCCAGGCCCTGAGCGTGAGGCTGAGCTATCAGGAAGAGCTGACCACCGAGTCGTCGCTGCGAATCGAGCGCTCGGAGCAGCTCGTGCGCGATCCCGATGGCAACATCATTCTGGGTCCTGAAGGGGAGCCGGTGACCACCGCCGTGCCCGTGCCGACCTTGCGCGACGAGACCATCCTCGAGGAGCGCGCGAGTGCCCGCGTTGCGTGGCAGCGCGGCCATTCGGCTGTAGCGTTTAACGTCGTCGCCACCGAGCGCGAGTTCCAGGAGAGCGGATTCACCGAGGGTAGCGAGGGCGTGGACGTGAGCTATACCTGGACACGGCTCGTGCGCACGGTCGTCAGCGCCAGTGTCGGTTTCACGGAGCAGGACCTGGGGCGCGTCGATCGCAGCGAAGAGTTTTTGACCGTCCGCCTCGGTGCCACGCGCGACCTTGGCAGCGAGCTGACGGCTTCGATGAGCCTCGAGGCAAGCCAGCGCGATACGACCAACGGTGGTACCGACTACGACGCCACGCGGATTAGCGCCGCACTGGAGAAGCGGTTCTAGCCTATGGGCAACGGGACCATAATCGGCCACGTTGTGGATCATCGCGATGGCCACTGCGTTTCTTGCCCGCGAGTGGGCGCGCATCGGGCGATGTGCCCGTGTCGCGCGCACAGGCGCTGCGCGGTGGTGGGTCGACGCCAACCGGCAGACACGAGCTAAGCCGATGTACGAGCATTTCTACGGCTTGCAGGACAAGCCTTTCAACCTGAGCCCCGACCCACGCTTCTTCTTCGAGAGTCGCGGTCACGCGCGCGCGCTCGCTTATCTACAGTATGGTGTCGAACAGGGCGAGGGCTTCGTCGTCGTCACCGGCGATGTGGGTACCGGCAAGACCACGCTGGCGCGCATGCTGCACGACGAGGTGGTCGGCGCCGGCGGCGTAATTGTCGTGCAGCTGGTGATGACACATTGCAGCGGCAACCAATTGCTGCGCATCATCGCCGAAAGTCTGGGCCTCGCCCACCAGGGCCGCTCCAAAGCCAGCGTTTTGAGTGCGATCGCGAAATTCCTGCAGGAGCAGCACGATGTCGGCAAGCGTACGCTGCTTCTGCTCGACGAGGTGCAGAACCTCCCCATGGAGGCACTCGAAGTTCTGCGCATGCTGTCGAATTACCAGTCGGGCGGGAAGCCACTGGTCCAGAGTCTGCTGCTCGGGCAGGCTGAATTCCAGGACACCTTGAACCGCCCGAACCTTGAGCAGTTCCGCCAGCGCGTGATCGCTTCCTGCCACCTGAGCCCGCTGGGCTCGGCCGAGGAGACACGAGCCTACGTCGAGCACCGGCTCCGCCACGTCGGCTGGAGCGGGGACCCACGCATTGACGAGGCTGCGTTTGAGACCGTCCAGAGCTTCACCCGCGGCGTGCCCCGGCGCATCAATACCTTTTGTGACCGCCTGTTGTTGTTCGCATTTCTCGAGGGTCTCCACGAGATCACGCTGGATACCGTCGAAGCGGTAGCCGAGGAGATCTCCGGCGACTTCCCGGTCGAGCAGCGCCGCGCCCGACAGCGCGCTGCCAGCCCCGACGGCGCCGGCGACGCCGACGCCGGCGACGCCCGCATCGCTGAACTCGAGGAGCGCGTGCGCGTGCTCGAGCAAGCGGTGCGAAGCGCCCGCGACGGCATCGATCTCGCTTTGCAGCGCCCGGGCGTCTCCAGCGGACAAGGGCGATGATCACCATGTAACGAGCACGTGTTGCCGGCCTGCACGTGTGATCGCAAGGTGCTGCGCCGTGGAAGTGGGTGGCCGGAGACAATGGCAATGAGTGATAGCATCAAGCCAAACTTGGAGAGGCTGCCGCCTGGCGGTCTGCTCTGTGTCGTCGGCGCTCGGCCCAACTTCATGAAGATGGCGCCCATCCTCAACAGGCTGCGCGCGCGTCAGGATGGACCGCCCACGGTCCTCGTCCACACAGGGCAGCACTACGGGCGCGAGATGCAGTCGACGTTCTTCGATCAGCTCGGCCTGCCCGTGCCCGAGATCGATCTCGAAGTGGGTTCGGCGAGCCACGCCCGCCAGACGGCCGAGATCATGCAGCGCTTCGAGCCGGTCATCGATGCCGCTGCGCCCGCAGGCGTGGTGGTGGTCGGCGACGTCAACTCGACGCTGGCCTGCGCGCTGGTGGCGACGAAGAGCGGCATCCCCGTGGCCCACGTCGAGGCGGGCCTGCGCAGTCGCGACCGCCGCATGCCCGAGGAGATCAATCGGGTGCTAACCGACCAGATCGCCGAGTTGCACTTCACGACCGAGCGTGGCGCCGACGATAACCTGCTCGCCGAGGGTGTGGGGCCCGCGGGGATCCATTTCGTCGGTAACGTCATGATCGACTCCCTGCGTCGCCACCAGCAACAGGCAATCGATCCGGGCGAGACGTTCGCGGCTCGCGGGCTCGACAGTGGTTCTGATCTGGCGGCGACAGGCTGGGCGCTGGTCACGCTGCACCGGCCAGCGAATGTCGATGACCCGGCTTGCTTGCGAGCCATCGTCGACACGCTCGAGGAGGTTAGCGAGCGCCTCCCGGTCGTGTTCCCCGTGCATCCGCGCACACAAGCGCGTCTCGCCGAGGTGGGCGAGCCTCAGGGCAGGCGGTTTCCGGTCATCAACCTGACGCCTGTCGGCTACCTGGAGATGCTTGGGCTGATGCGACGAGCGCGGATCGTTCTGACCGACTCGGGAGGGGTTCAGGAGGAGACGACCGTGCTCGGTGTGCCCTGTCTCACGCTGCGCGACAACACCGAGCGCCCGGTTACGGTGGAGCAGGGCACCAACACGGTCACGGGCACCGATCGCGATCGTATCCTGGGCGCCCTCGACGAGGCACTCGCCGGGCGCGGCAAAGCGGGCCGGCTCCCCGAGCGCTGGGACGGCCAAGCCGGCGAGCGGATCGCCTCCCTGCTGGCCACCTGGATCGACGCCGCCCACAAGCCCGCGGAGGGTAGGCGAGCATGAGTGGGGCCGAGCGTTCGCCAACGACGCCCGTCAACGCCATGAGCGTCGATGTCGAGGACTATTTCCAGGTCCACGCGCTCGAGCCCCATTTCCACCGCGCCGACTGGGACCGAATCCCGACGCGCTTGGCCGCCAACGTCGACCGCACGCTCGAGCTCTTCGATCGCTACGATGTGCGCGCGACGTTCTTCGTTCTCGGGTGGGTGGCCGAGCGTTTCCCGGCGCAGGTGCGCCGCATCGCCGATCAGGGTCATGAGATTGCTAGCCATGGCCACGCCCACCACCGCGTTACGGAGCTCGATGCCGAGGCGTTCCGGCAGGACCTGACCGCGACGAGTCGGCGCCTCGAGGACGTATGTGGCGTGCCGGTGCGGGGCTACCGTGCGCCCAGCTACTCGATTGGCACCGACAACCGCTGGGCCCACGATGTCCTCGAGGCCGAGGGCTACGCCTACAGCTCCAGCGTCTATCCCATACGTCACGACCACTACGGCATGCCCGAGGCGCCGCGCCATGCCTATCGGCCAACGGCGCAGGAGCGTTTGCTGGAGGTGCCGATCACCACGGTGGAGTGGCGCGGTCGGCGCATGCCGTGTGGCGGCGGCGGCTACTTCCGGCTGTACCCGTACGCGCTGTCGCGCTGGGCGCTTCGGCGCGTCAATCAGCGCGACGGCCAGCCCGCGGTGTTCTATTTCCACCCTTGGGAGCTCGATCCCGGCCAGCCCCGTGTCGCCGGTGCCGCGTTGCGCACGCGCGTGCGCCACTATCTCAACCTCGAGCGCATGGAGGCACGCCTGGATCGCCTGCTGGCGGACTTCCGTTGGGATCGCCTGGACCGGGTCTTTAGCGAGCATCTGGATAAGGGGACGGCCACGTGAGCGCGATCGCCAGCAACGATCCGCCGCCTGCTGAGGCCGGGGACGTCACCGTGCGCGCCCTCGGCGCCGACGAGGCTGGACGTTGGGACGCATTCGTCGATACCTGTCGTGAGGCTACGTTTTTCCACCGCGCGGGGTGGAAGCGCGTACTCGAGGAGGGCCTCGGCCACACTGCGCCCTTCATCTACGCCGAGCGCGACGGCGCCATCGAGGGTGTACTGCCGCTCGGGCACGTCAAGAGCCGCCTGTTCGGCAACATCCTGGCGTCGACGCCGTTCTGCGCCTGTGGCGGCGCCGTCGGCAGCGAGGCGGCGTGCGAGGCCCTCGAGGCCGAGGCCATGCGGCGCGCCGAGGCCGTCAACGCCGACTACCTCGAACTGCGCCATCGCCAGGCTCGCCATCCCGACTGGCCGGCCAAACGCGAGCGCTACGTCCTCTTTCGCCAGGAGCTCGAGGCGGACCCGGATGCAAACTACCGCCGCATACGGCGCAAGCAGCGGGCGATGATCCGCAAGGGCATCAATGCCGGGCTTTGCGCGAGTGTCGACGCTGATCTCGACTCCTTCTACGCGGTGTTCGCCGAGAGCGTGCGCAATCTCGGCACGCCGGTGTTCCCCAAAAGCTACTTCCGCAAGCTGGTCGAGGTCTTCGGCGACGCCTGCGAGGTGACGATCGTGCGTTGGCGTCGGCGTCCGGTCGCCGCGGTGATGAGCTTCTATTTCCGCGACGAGGTGCTGCCGTATCACGGCGGCGGCACGGGCGAAGCGCGGGCGGTCGCAGCCAATGACTTCATGTATTGGGAACTGATGCGCCGCACGGCGCTCGCCGGGGTGCGGGTATTCGATTTCGGCCGCAGCAAGGTCGGCACCGGCTCATACGACTTCAAGCGCCACTGGAACTTCCCGGCCGAGGCGTTGCATCATGAATATCATTTGGTCCGGGCCACGGAGGTGCCAGAGCTCAACCCCATGAATCCCAAGTACCGGCGATTCATTGCCGCCTGGCGCCGGTTGCCGCTGCCCGTAGCACGCGTGCTCGGTCCGCCGCTGGCGAGGAACCTGGGATGAACCGGGCGAAGCGCTTGCCGTCGAGCCGTGCGTGGCTGCCAGTCCCCGTAAGCCGTCTTGCGCGCCAAGTGGTACAGGCCTGACCGCGATGAGCGCTCGCGAGCCCTTGATCCTGCTCGTACACCGGCTGCCGTACCCGCCCAACAAGGGTGACAAGATCCGCTCGTACCACTTGCTGCACTTCCTCTCGCAGCGCTATCGGGTATACCTGGCCACGCTCGCCGACGACCCCGCGGACCTTGTACATGTCGACCAGCTATACCAGTGGTGCGAGGGCGTCCATGTCGAGCGCCTGTCGCCGCTCTCGAGTCGCACCCGCATGTGCTGGGCTCTGCTCACGGGCGAGCCCCTGTCGATTGCCGGCTACCGCTCAGCCGCGATGCGCCGCTGGATCCGGGACACTGTCGCGGCGACGGGCGCAACGCGTTTCGTCGCCTTCTCCGCCGCCATGGCCCAGTACGCCGACGAGATGCCGCAGGGTGCGCACCGCGTGCTCGACATGGTCGACGTCGACTCCGACAAGTGGCGCCAGTACGGCC
>CAYUKN010000025.1:0-26270 GCA_964445325.1 uncultured Ectothiorhodospiraceae bacterium | reverse complement strand
CGCCGGCGGGATCACCAGCAGCGAGGTGATGAGCAGGATGCCAACGATGCGCATGGCGACGGCGACGACGATCGCCAGCAGCAGGACGAACACCAGACGCACCGCGGTCACCGGCACACCCTCGACGCGCGCCAGATCGGCGTGGACCGTCAGCGACAGCAACGGGCGCCAGGCCAGCGCCAGCGTCGCCAGCACCAACACCCCGCCGGCGTAGATCCAGGCGATGTCGGCGCCCATGACGGCGAGAATGTCGCCGAAGAGATAGGCGAACAGGTCCACGCGCACCTGCTCGAAGAACGACAGCGTGACCACCCCCAGGGCCAGCGTCGTGTGCGCCAGGATGCCGAGCACGGTGTCGATGGCGAACTCGCCGAAGCGCTGCAGACCGACCAGGACGCCGCCGATGGTCAACGCGGCGAGCAGCACGCCCAGCATCGGCTTGATGCCCAGCAGCACGCCCAGGGCGACCCCGAGCAGGGCCGCGTGCGAGAGGGTGTCGCCGAAATAGGCCATGCGGCGCCACACCACGAAGCAACCCAGCGGCGCCGCGATCAACGCCACGCCGATGCCGGCGGCCAGGGCCCTCCAGACGAACGCCTCGGTCAGCAGGCTCATTCGCCCGACTCCTTGTGCGCCGGGATGACGTCGCCGTGGACGTCGTGGGCATGGTCGTGGTGGTGGGTGTAGACGGCGAACTCCGTCTCCATGGGGCCGAACAGGCGGCGGTATTCGGGATCGGCGGAGACCGCCTCGGGCGCGCCGCGACAGCAGATATGGCCGTTGAGACAAAGCACGCGGTCGGTGGCGGCCATCACCATATGCAGGTCGTGCGAGACCAATAGCACCGCGCAGCCGCGCCGGTCGCGCAGATGACGGATCAGGCGATAGAGCTCGCGCTGACCCCCCACGTCGACCCCCTGGGCGGGCTCGTCGAGGACCAGTACATCGGGGCGTCGCAGCAGGGCCCGTGCGAGCAGAACGCGCTGGAACTCGCCGCCGGAGACCCGCTGGACAGGCGTGTCGATAAGCCCGGGCACGCCCACTTCCTCGAGCGCGGCGAGATAGCCGGCACGGGCGCTGCGGGTGCCCAACGCCAGGAACCCGGCGACGGTCAGCGGCAGCGTCGGCTCGACGTGGATGCGCTGCGGCACGTAGCCCACGCGCACACGCCCTGGGCGGTGCAGCCGGCCCTCGCTGGGGCGCAGCAAGCCCAGCAGTACCCGGACCAGGGTGGTCTTGCCCGAGCCGTTGGGCCCGATCAGGGTGACGATCTCGCCCGGATCGATGCGCGCGTCGACGTGATCAAGCACGGCACGCCCGCCGAGGCGCACCGTAACCCCTTCGACCCGCAGTAGGGCGCCGTCGCTCATGGCCACATCAGCCGATGTCCCGGTCCGGAGCGACTCATGGGCCGAGAGCGTAACGCTCGCCAAGACGCCAAGCGCGCCAAGAGCGGACTTTTATCCGATTGATAGGGTGCGAGCGCATTGCTCCACGGCGTCCGGGTTGTCCGGGGCGAATCACCACGCGCGAATGGCCCACGCGCCACAAACGTTGCCTCGATAGCGGGTCGTCTTGCGCTCCAACCCATAGTCACGCAAGGCCTTGGCGTCGTCGGCGCCTTGGCGAGCTCATTCCTTCTTGGATTGATGCGCGCCAAGACACTAAGCCCGGCAAGTCCTGCCATGGGCGACCTTGGGCCCGGGGCCGCCTCGTCGGTGGTGGTTTCGTCTCGCCATCCCGCCCGGCAACGACGATCACCGCCTCGTGCAACAAGCCCGAAAAACCTGCGGCACCGGTCGAACCGGCGAGCGGTCCATCACAAGACACCATCTTGGCCTTCCTGGCGCCCTGGGGAGCGTGTCGATGCACGGCCGAGAGACCTCAACCCGCGCGGCACGCCGGGCAAACACCCTCGATCTCGGGCAAAACCGCCGACTCCAGGGCAAAGCCGGCTTCCGCCGCCGAGCGCGCGACCGTGTCCGCGACGCGCTCGTCGTTGACCTCGCGGGCCGAGCCGCAGCGGCTGCACACCAGGAACAGGCCGCCATGGCGATCGTCCTCGGGGTGGTCACAGGCGACATAGCGGTGGTGGCTGGCCAAGCGATGCACCAGGCCGTGGGCCTGGAGGAACTCGAGCGCGCGGTAGACCGTCGGCGGCGCGGGCGGGCCGCCCTCGCCGCCCAGACGGTGCAACAGCTCATAGGCGGTGATGGGCTCCTCGGCCTCGACGAGCAGCTCGTAGACACGGCGGCGTTGCCGCGTCAGGCGCGCGCCGCGGGCACGGCAAACGCGCTCAGCGCGCTCGCCCGCTGGCGATGGATGATGCGAGGGCGTCGACGGCACCGGCGACCCACTGTTTGCTGCATTAACCGATATAACATAACATTTCGGAACCCACGCCCGAAAGTTCATCCATGACACGCGCGCGGATCACCCTGGGATGCCTGGTGCTGACGCTGGCCTCGGCGGCCTCGGCCGCCCCACGGCTGGTCGCATCCACCCCGCCGGTGCACTCGCTCGTTGCGGCGGTCGCGGGGGAGCGCGCACCGGTCGAGCTGCTCGTGCCCGCGGGACGCTCACCCCATGCCTACGCCCTCACACCGTCTGACACCCGGGCGCTGGCCAACGCCGACGCCGTGTTCGTCGGCGGCGATGTCGCCGAGCGCTTCCTCGAGCGCCCGCTCGCGGCGGTCGCGGCCGACGCCGACCTGCTGCGCATGACCGAGGCGAAGGGCGTTCGCGTCCTGCCGGCACGCTCGGGCGGCGTCTGGGCGACAGCCGGTCACGAGGCGCACGATGACGCGAGCGAAGACCACGGTGGCGGGACGCGCGACCCGCACGTATGGCTGGATCCGCATAATGCCATCGCCTTCACAGTGGCGGTCGCCGATGTCCTCGCCGACCTGGACCCCGACCACGCGGCCTTCTATCGCGACAACGCCAATCGCCGCATCCGACACTTGGAGCGCCTCGACGGGGATCTCGCGTCGCGCCTGGAGCCCGTGCAGGACGTGCCCTACATGGTCTTCCACGACGCCTATCAATACTTCGAGGCGCGCTATGGGCTGCGTGCGGTGGGCTCGATCACGGTCGATCCGGGACGACCGCCGGGCGCGGAGCGCCTGGCCGCCCTGCGCGGGCTGATCCGCGAGCGCGGCGCGGTGTGCGTCTTCACCGAGCCCCAGTTCGAGCCCGCGATCGCGCGCACGATCGTCGACGACACCGACGCCCGCTTGGCCGAGCTCGATCCGCTGGGGGCAGGCCTGTCGCCCGGCGCCGAGCTCTATCCGGCACTGATGCGCTCACTGGCGACCCACCTCGCGCAATGTCTCCGCCGCTCGGCCTAGGGCCTGTTAACACGCCGCTTGATCGCCGCGGCAGGCCGCGCAAGGGGCCGCTACACTCACGCTAATCCAACCAGACGCGCGCCTCTTCGAACGCCACGCGCGAGCGCGGCGGCCTGCATCTCGCTCGGCGACCCGCGTGCGCCCGCAGGCTAGCCCTGGACGCCGGGCGGCGGCCGATAGGCCTGGCGTGCCTCGCCCTCGACGACGGGCTTGATGAAGATCTCGACCCGGCGATTCTGGCGCCGACCCGCCTCCGTGTCGTTGGTGGCGACCGGGCTGGATTCACCCGAGCCATAGGTCAGGATGCGGTTGCCGTTGACGCCCTGGCGGCTCATGTACGTCCCCACCGACTCGGCCCGGTCCATGGATAGGCGCTTGTTGTAGGCCGCGGCGCCGATCGAATCCGTGTGGCCGACCACATGGACGATGGTTTTGTCGTAATCGGCCAGCACCGACGCGATCTTGTCGAACGTGGGCTTGAACTGCGGCTCGATCGTCGCCTCATCGAACGGGAAGCTGGCATCGCCGGCGACGCCGATCTTGAGCGTGTCCTCACCGACCTCGGTGATGCCGAGCGCGTCGCGCTGTTGGTCGTCCGCGAGCTGGCGCTCGAGCTCGGCGCGCTGCTTGTCCATATAGTTACCGACGGCACCGCCAACGAGGGCGCCCCCAGCGGCCCCGAGGGCACGACTCTTGACATCGCCGTCACCGACGTTGTTGCCCAGTACGGCGCCACCGATGGCGCCCAGGGCGATGCCGATGTTGCGGTTACGGTTGGGGCTATCGGTCGCACAGCCGCTGATGCTCAAGGCCGCCGCCAGGACGGCGAGCACGAGGGGGCGGGGTGTACGGGCAACAATGGGGGAAATCGACAAAAAAGGGCCACCTCTGTGACGCGGATGGGTCAGCCTAACACGGTCGGGGCGACAGGCTAGGGCCTGTTAACAGGCCCTGGGAAGCTGTCCGAGTAATCCGCGCCGTAGCGAGCGCGTGGCACAGCGTGGCGATTTTGCGACTCGCGCAGTCGGTGTCGGCTTATTCGGACAGGCTCCTGACGCTGCCGCTGTGACCCACTGGAACTTACGGATCGTCGGCGGCGATACGCCGCAACAGCGTCACGCCATCGCCGATGGGCACCAGGCTCAGATCGACGCGCTCGTCTTCGTGGACGTGGGCGTTGAAACGGCGTATGGCGGACGTGGCGGCCGAGGTGTCGTCGGGATCGGCCACGCAGCCATGCCACAAGGTGTTGTCGACCGCGATGAGGCCGCCCGGGCCGACGAGCTCGAGGCAGGCCTCGTAATGCTCGACCTGGGCTTCCTTGTCGGCGTCGATGTAGGCCAGGTCGAACTGCCCCAGGCGGCCCTCGCCGCGCAGCGCCGCGAGCGCGCGCTCGGCGGGCTCGCACATCAGCTCCATGCGCTCGCCGACGCCCGCCTCGTCCCAGGCCGAACGGGCGACCTCGCTGACCTCAAGGTCGCGCTCGATGCAGGTGATGCGTGCGTCCGAGCCCAGCATCAGGCTCCACCACAGCGGCGTATAGCCGACGTAGGTGCCCACCTCGAGGATGCGACGCGCGTGCATCAGCCGCGCCAGGAGGGCCAGCATCTGGACCTGCTCGGGCGAGGACAGCAAGTGGGCATCGCCGCGCTGTTGAGCGGCCTCGCGCAAGCGCCGGCAAGGGGCCGGCTCGCGGAGCGAGTGCTGGTGCAGATACGCCGCCAGGGCGGGATCGAGCTGTAGTGTCGACTGCGACATGCGGGCTCCCGGGACGCCCGAGGGGCAGCGGCTCAAGCGCGGGCGGTTGGGGCCGCCGCGCTAGATCTCCATCATCTCGAAGTCGTCCTTGCTCGCGCCGCAGTCGGGGCAGGTCCAGGTCTCGGGGATATCCTCCCACTTGGTCCCGGCCGGAATGCCCTCGTCGGGCGCACCCTCGGACTCGTCGTAGACGTAGCCGCACACGATGCACATGTACTTGCGATATTCCATCGATCCTCCGGTCGAAAACGCCGCATCGGGTCGCGGCAACAAGGGCGCGCGATTGTCCCATAGCGGTACAACCGCAGGAACCGGGGTCGCGAGCGGCCCATGCGTGGGGCCGGGGACCGGCTCCCGGATCAACGACGCTCGCCAAGACGCCACGCGAGCCAAGGTGACGATCGTCATGACGGGGCCATGGCGGGCTCGTCGCAACGCCCCGAGCAATGCCCGCCAACGCCCAGGTTGGTGCACACCGCTCGCCTGCGGCGCATGCATGGGCTCTTCGTCGCTGCCGCCGTATTGTCTTGGTTAGCCTTGGCGTTGTTGGCGCCTTGGCGAGCGTTCGCTTTACAGGGATCAACATGATGCGGACAGGCCTCTACGCCATCGCCGACACGGCCACCATCGGCGACGACCGGCTCGAGGCGGCCGTGGCGGCGGCACTGGCCGGCGGCGCCCGGCGGGTGCAATACCGCGACAAGGGCAGCGGCGCCGATCGGCGCCGTCGTCAGGCCGCGGCCTTGTGCGCGCTGTGCCGGCGCTACGGGGCACATCTCATCGTCAACGATGACGTCGAGCTCGCCGCCGCCGTCGGTGCCGCGGGGGTACATCTCGGCGGCGACGACGCCGCCCCGAGCGAGGCCCGGGACCGCCTGGGCGAGAGCGCGATCATCGGTGTGTCGTGCTATGACAGCCTCGAGCGTGCCCACGCCGCGCGCGCCGCCGGGGCCGATTACGTCGCCTTCGGCCGGGTGTATCCCTCGATGACCAAGGCCAACACGGTGCGCGCGCCCCTGGCGCTACTGGGCCAAGCGCGGCGCGAGACCGGCCTGGCCGTGTGCGCGATCGGCGGCATCACGGTAGAGCGCGCGCCCGAGGCCGTCGCCGCGGGCGCGGATTGGCTGGCCGTCATCGGCGACTTGTTCGACGCGAACGACATCGAAGGTCAGGCTCGGCGATTCGTTGCAGCCTTCGATGGCCGTGATCGGACATAATCTCCTGTTATCATCGATGGCCAGTCACAGAACCAATCGATCGGATCCCAGCGCCCATGACTAGCCGCGAACAGCTTTTCGAACGCGCCAGTGCCCGCATCCCGGGCGGTGTGAACTCCCCTGCCCGCTCGTTCAAGAGCGTTGGCGGGACGCCGTTGTTCCTCGAGCGTGCCGAGGGGCCCTACGTCTGGGACAGCGACGGCAACCGCTACATCGATTATGTCGGCTCGTTCGGCCCGGCCATCGTGGGCCACGCTCACCCGCACGTCGTCGAGGCGGTACAAAGCGCCGCCGCGCGCGGGCTCTCCTTCGGTGCACCCACCGAGAGCGAGACCACGCTCGCGGAGCGCCTGTGCGAGCATGTGCCCTCGCTCGACATGGTGCGCCTGGTCAACTCGGGCACCGAGGCCACCATGAGCGCGATCCGCCTGGCGCGCGGCTACACCGGGCGCAACAAGATCATCAAGTTCGGCGGTTGCTACCACGGCCACGTCGACTCGCTGCTCGTCAGCGCGGGCTCGGGTGCGCTGACGCTGGGCAACCCCTCGTCACCCGGTGTGCCCGACGCCGTGGTCGCCGACACCATCACACTCCCCTATAACGACCTCGCCGAGGCGTTCTCCGCTTTCACCGAGTACAGCGGCGAGATCGCGGCCGTCATCGTCGAACCGGTGGCCGGCAACATGAACTGTGTGCCACCGGTCATGGGCTTCTTGGAGGGGCTGCGCGAGCTCTGCGACAACCACGGCGCGCTCCTCATCTTCGACGAGGTCATGACGGGCTTCCGGGTCGCGCTCGGAGGGGCACAAGAGCGCTTCGGCGTCACGCCCGACCTCACGGCGCTGGGCAAGGTCATCGGCGGCGGTCTGCCCGTGGGGGCATTCGGCGGGCGCCGTGAGATCATGGAACAGCTCGCCCCCAGTGGCCCCATCTACCAGGCCGGTACACTGGCGGGCAATCCACTAGCGACGGCGGCGGGCCTCGCCACGCTCGACATCGTCACCGCGTCGGGTTTTTTCGAGGACATCGAGCGCCGCACGGACGAACTCGTCGACGGTGTGCTCGACGCGGCGCGCCAGGTGGGTGTGCCCATGACGGCGAACCGTGTCGGCGCCATGTTCGGCCTGTTCTTCACCGAGGCGCCCGCGGTACGCACCTTCGACGACGCCCGCTCGAGCGACACCGAGCGCTTCGCCGCGTTCTTCCAGAGCATGCTCGCCAGCGGCGTTTATCTGGCCCCGGCGGCGTTCGAGGCCGGATTCATGTCCGCGGCCCACGACGATGCCGTGCTGGAGCAGACCGTGGCTTCGGCGCGCCAGACCTTCGAGCACATCATGCGCGAGACGGCCTGAGCGATGGATCCACGGTTGAAAGCCGAGATCACGGCGCGCGACAAGTGGTTTCGCCTGCTCTACATCATCGGCTACGCGCTGATGTTCCAGATCGCCGAGATCGTGCTGGCACTGACCGTCGCCATCCAGTTCGTCTGGACGCTGTTCACCGGCCAGGCGAACGCCAGCCTGCGCGACTTCGGGGCCCGGATCGGCACGTGGCTGCGCCAGATCGTCGCCTACGTCACCTGGGCCAGTGACGAGCGGCCCTGGCCCTTCGGGCTCGCGTGGCCGACATCGGACGCAAACGACAGCCGACACTGACGAAACCACTGGCGCGCGCCCGCTCGGGCGCGCGCCGAAGCGATCGATCCGAGCGCATGGAGGATCACAACCGCCCACTGCAAGCCGTCATCTTCGACGTCGACGGCACGCTCGCCGACACCGAGCGCCACGGTCACCGCGTCGCCTACAACCAGGCGTTCGCGGAGCTGGGCGCCGATTGGGACTGGAGCGAAGCGCTCTACGGTGACTTGCTCGACATCGAGGGCGGCCAAGAGCGCCTGAGCCACTACCTGGCGACCTACCGGCCGGAGTTCGACCCGAACGAGGGTCGTGAGGCCTTCGTGGGCGTGGTGCACGATCGCAAGAACCACCACTATCACCAGCTGCTCGCCACGGGCGCCGTGCCGCTGCGCCCCGGGGTCGAGCGCTTGATGCACGAGGTCCGCGACGCCGGCCTGCGCCTGGCGATCGCCTCGTCGAGCATCCGCGCCAACGTGCGCGCGCTCATCGAGCATGGCCTCGGCGCGGGCGCGCTCGACTGGTTCGAGGCCGTGGTCACCGGCGACGACGCCGCGGCCAAAAAGCCCGATCCCGAGATCTATCGCCGCGTGCTCGAGCGCCTGGCCCTGCCCGCTACGGCCTGCATGGCCCTCGAGGACTCGCGCAACGGCTGCAACGCCGCCCTCGCCGCGGGCCTGCCCACGGTGGTGACGACCAGCAGCTACACCGCTCATCAGGCCTTCGATGGGGCCCGGCTGGTCGCCGATTCACTGGGCGAGCCCGACCAGCCCTGGCACGTGTTCACCGGAGATAGCGCGGGAGCGGCGCAGCTCGACGTGGCGACGCTGCGCTACCTGCACGCGACGGCGACGCCTCGGTGACGGGCCTCGAGCTTGGCGTCTTCCTGGCGCTGGGAGCGCTCGCGGGCACGCTCGCGGGCCTTCTGGGCATCGGCGGGGGCATCATCCTCGTGCCCGGCCTCGCCGCCGTCCTGGTCGACGCGGGTGTGCCGCCGCAACGCTTGATGCAGGTGGCGGTGGGCACCTCCCTGGCGACCATCATCGCCACGGCACTGGCGTCGATCCGCGCCCACCATCGCCGCGGCGCCGTGCGGTGGCCCCTGGTCGCCGAGCTAACGCCCGGGGTCGTCGTGGGTGCACTCGGCGGCACGCTCGTCGCCGACGGCCTCGCCACACGCGTACTGGCCATCATCTTCGGTGTCTTCCTCATCGCCGTGGCCGTGCGATTAGCCGGGCTGCACGCGCCCGCCCCGCAGCGCGAAGTGCCGGGCCGCGCCGGCTTGATCGCCTGGGGCGGTGGGATCGGCGGCGTCTCGAGCCTGCTCGGCATCGGCGGGGGGACGCTGACGGTGCCTTTCTTGACCTGGTGCAACATCGACTTGCGCGAGGCAGTCGCGAGCTCCGCCGCGCTGGGCCTGCCCATCGCAGTAGCCGGCACACTGGGTTTCATCGCGATGGGCTGGGGCCATCCGGGACTCCCGCCCGGCGCGACCGGCTATGTCTATTGGCCCGCCTGGCTGGCCATTACCCCGGCGACGATCGCGTTCGCCCCGCTGGGTGCGCACGTGGCCCATACCGTCCCCACGGCTTGGCTCAAGCGCGCGTTTGCTCTGTTCGTGCTGATCGTGGGCGTGCGCATGCTCATCGGCTGACGCCTCACCGCATGCGAGCGGGCCCGGACGGGCCACGACGAGACGATACGGCCGGGGCCATCGATGCCGAGGCCGGGTTCACCGCGGGCAAGCGAATCCATGCCGGCTGTCGCCCTTGCCACGCTGGGCGCCGCCGGGGCGGCACCGCCGTGCCCATCGGAACCCAACGGGTGCCCACGGGGCGAAATCCGGCCTACCCATCATTTAGGCCGTACGACCAACGCAAACCATCGGTCCGCGGGTACGCACGCCCCGACACCCAGCGGGCACGACTCGATCGATCGGTCGGATGCGCCCCAGCCATCGATGAGCACTAGACCGACTCGTGCTCGCAACGAGCCGCTTGCGGCATCGTAGGCCTGCTCGCGCGAATCGAGGTCCCAGCCTCGATCCGCCAACGCCTTCGAATGGGAGGGAGGCCGGCTCGTGCTCGAAATGCCCCACGCGCGCCGTCGAGGGCCCACTCGCTTCATGGGCCGCTTGCGGACCAACCGCCCCAAGCAATAGCCGGCTTCAATAGCCGGGGGAAATACCCATCGCTTCACTCGCCCAGCATGCCGCGCTTGAGGTCGGCGTCGGGCGGCTCGGGCCCCACGAACACCGCCAGCAGGGCCCGGAAGAAGACCCCGCCAGCGATGGTCTCGCGCACCGTGCCGTTGACCGCCACGCGCGTGCCTTCGCCCGGACGATACGTCAGCGCGAGCGTATCGCCCGCCTCGACCCCATCGGGCATGGCGTCGATGAGCCGCTCGAGGCGATCGGCGACGGTGTCGAGGACCTCGGGGTCGTTGTTGGCCTCGAAGCCATTGCGCCAGGCGTCGACGAGCTTATCGCGCCCGACCTCATCGTAGACGAATCGCATGGCGATGCGGCCGGGCTGATCGCGCGAGCGGATCGTCTCGGCCGACTGGCCCTGCTCGGGTAGATAGAGCGCGCCCACGTAGATGTCGAAAAAGTACTTCTCGCGTACCCCCGCGCCGTGCAGCACCAGGCGCGTCCCGTCGGCGAAGCGATACTCGGGCGCCAGCTCGACACCGGCGACGGTCCTTGCCGCCACCGGCGGTGCCAGCGCGAGCGCAATCATAGCGGCCCATGGAAGCCACCCACGGCGCATAGCCCCTCCTGCTCAGGCGAACCGAATGGGCCGAGCATAGGCGAGCACGGGGGTCACGTCATCCGCCACACGGGCGCGACACCGGTGGCGAGGTGCCGTCGACGTCGGTGGCCTCGGCCTCGGCGAGGCGGTCGCAGACGGTCTCTCCGCTGGGGTTCCCCAGCCCGGGGACGAGCATGACATTGACGTTGAGCAAGGCCCGCTGGACCCCCGCGGTACGAGACAGCCGCCGATGGCGAACGGCGGCGGCGCCGACCTCCTGGCGGCAAGGCCTTGCGCGGCGTAGCGGGGCGCCTGCGCGAGGCGGGTGATGCCGCTGTAGCCGGTCTTCAACAACGACACCCGATACGCACCCGGGCCCGAGCGCGCCAGCCCGCCTCAGGTAACAAGCACGACCGACCAAACCAGCCCGGCGAGCGCGAGCGCCACCAGCAGCGCGGCCGCGCCCAGATCCTTCGCCCGGCCCGCCAGGGGATGATAGCCCTCACCGACGCGATCGACTGTGGTCTCGATGGCGGTGTTGACCAGTTCGACCAGCGGCACGAGGCCCGCGCTGACGATGAGCAGGCCGCGCTCGGCGGCGGAGCCGCCCAGCCACAGCGCCGCCGGCAGGGCGACGACGGCGACCGCGAGCTCCACCCGGAAGGCGATCTCGCGGTCGACGGCAGCCGCGAGACCCCGCCCGGCATCGCCGAACGCGCGGACCAGCCGCCCGGTGCCACCGCGCTCGTCACGGGCCATCGCGGCGTCCCTGGCAGCCCGCGCCGCGGCCGGCCAGGCGAGCGGTCACGTCACGCCGCGGCGGACTCGTCGGATGCGCCGGCCGAGTCCTCCGGATACCAGCGCAGATGCAGCTCCTTGGCCGCGCGCACCTCGTCCAGGCGCGACAGCGCCAGGGTGTGCGGTGCCTGCGTGAGGATCTTGGGATCATGCTCGGCCTCCTTGCGGATCGCCACCAGCGTGTCGACGAAATGGTCGATCGCCTCCTTGCTCTCGGTCTCGGTGGGCTCGATCAGCAGGCACTCGGGCACCAGCAGCGGGAAGTACATCGTGGGCGCGTGCACGCCGTAGTCGAGCAGGCGCTTGGCGAAGTCCATCGCCGAGACACCGAGCTGATCGTGCTCGGGTTTGAGCGTGACCAGGAACTCGTGGCTGGCGCGGCGGTCCGGATAGGCCACCCGGAAGCCGGCCTGTTTCATGCGCTCGAGCATGTAGTTGGCGTTCAGGGTCGAGTACTCGCCCACACGCACCATGCCCTCGCGCCCGAGCAGGCGGATGTAGACGTAGGCGCGCAGCAGCACCCCGGCGTTGCCCGCGAAAGCGGTCATCCGGCCCATCGACTCGGGCCAGTCGGCCTCGTTGCGCCAGACGTAGCGCTCGCCGTCCCAGCCCACCATCGGAATCGGCAGGTAGGGCAGCAGATCGTCGCGCACGCCCACGGGGCCCGCCCCGGGCCCACCCCCACCGTGCGGCGTCGAGAAGGTCTTGTGCAGGTTCAGGTGGATGACGTCGAAGCCCATGTCGCCGGGGCGCACCTGGCCCAGGATGGCGTTGAGGTTGGCGCCGTCGTAGTACAGCAGGCCACCGGCCTCGTGGACGACGCTGGCGATGGTCTCGATGTGGCGCTCGAACACCCCCAGCGTCGATGGGTTGGTCAGCATGATGCCCGCGGTCTGCGGGCCCACCGCCTCGCGCAGCGCGTCCAGGTCGACGTCGCCATGGGGATCCGTCGGGATCTCGCGCGCCTTGTAGCCCGCCATCGCCGCCGAGGCCGGGTTCGTGCCGTGGGCGGCGTCGGGGACCAGGATCTCGGTGCGGTCGGTGTCGCCACGGGCGTCGTGGTAGGCGCGGATCATGGTCACACCCGCGAGCTCGCCCTGCGCGCCCGCCGCGGGCGCCAGCGACACGGCCCGCATGCCCGTGACCTCGGCGAGGATGTCCTGGAGCTCGTACATGCACGCCATGAAGCCCTGGCCCGCCTCCGGCGGTGCCAGCGGATGGCGCTCGAGGAAACCGGGCAGCATCGCCAGGGCGTTACACGCGCGCGGGTTGTGCTTCATCGTGCACGAGCCCAGCGGGTAGAAGTGGGTGTCGATGGCGAAGTTCTGCTGCGACAGGCGCGTGTAGTGGCGCACCGTCTCCAGCTCGGAGACCTCGGGCCAGCGCGGCCGTTGGCTGCGTCTGAGCTCGGCCGGGATATCGTCGGCGGCGTCGACCGCCGGCGGCAGTTGGGCGTCGTTGGTGCGCCCCTCGCGCGCGTGATCGAAGATCAACGTCGACATAGCGTCATCCTCCGTTGGCGGCCACGACGGTGAACCGCAAGGCTGCGGCCGCCGCGGCGACGTCGCTGCGTGCGCTCGCGCTCAGCCGGCGGCGAGCGCGCGCTGCATGCCCGAGACCAGCGCCTCGCGGGCGGCCTCGTCGTGGAGCTCGGTGGCGCAGACGAGCAAGACGTTGCCCAGCTCGGGGTAGTAGTGCGCCAGGGCCAGCCCGCCGAGGACGTTGTCCCGGGCCAGCCGACCCAGCACAGTATCGGCGTCGGCACCGTCGAGACGCACCGCGAACTCGTGGAAGAACGGCGTGCCGAAGACCGATTCGACGCCGTCGATCGCGGTCAGCGCCTCATGCAGCGCACGCGCATTGGCGTGGCAGTGCTGCGCGATGCGCTCGAGGCCCACCGCACCCATCAGCGACATGTAGATGGTTGCGGCGGTGACGACGAGGCCCTGGTTGGTGCAGATGTTCGAGGTGGCCTTGGAGCGCCGGATGTCCTGCTCGCGTGCGCGCAGCGTCATGACATAGCCGGTGCGGCCCTCGGTGTCCTGCGTGCGCCCGACCACGCGCCCCGGCATCTGGCGGGCGAGGTTCTTGCGCGTGCACAGGATACCGAAGTACGGCCCGCCGGCCGACATGGGCACCCCCAGCGGCTGGCCCTCACCCACCACGATATCGGCGCCCTGGTTGCCCCACTGGCCCGGCGGCACCAGCAGCCCCAGCGCGGTCGGGTTGATCACGCCGATGACGTAAGCACCCAGCGCATGGGCTTGATCGGTCAGCGCGGCGACGTCCTCTAGGCGGCCGAAGAAATTCGGCTGTGGCACGACCACACCGGCGACCGGATCGTCGCCGGCCGCCTTGGCGAGGGCCTCGGCCGGCGTGACGCCGCGTTCGTCGAAGTCGACCTCGACGAGCTCGAGGCCCTGATTGCGCACGATCGTCCAGGTGACCGCCCGATAGTGCGGATGCACCGCGCGCGGCACGAGCAACCGCTTCGATTTCGCCTTGCGGTTGCCGCGCACCGCCATCAACGCGGCCTCGGCGAGCGCCGACGCCCCGTCGTATAGCGAGGCGTTGGACACCTCCATGTCGGTGAGCTCCGCGATCATCGACTGGAACTCGTAGGTCACCTGGAGGGTGCCCTGGCTGGCCTCCGCCTGATAGGGCGTGTAGGCGCTGTAGTACTCGCCGCGCGTGGTCAGCTGCCAGATCGCCTGCGGGATGTGGTGCGGATACGCCCCCGCGCCGAGGAAGCAAAGCGGGCGGCCCTCTTGCGCGGCGCGGCGCTCCATCAGGCGATTGACGCCCATCTCGGGCATGCCCTCGGGCACGCCCTCGAGCTCACCGCTTCGCAACTCGGCGCCGATCTCGTCGAACAGCCCCTCGATGTCTGCGACGCCGATCGTTGCGAGCATGTCGCGGACGTCGCTGTCGGTGTGCGGGATGAACGGCAACGCAGGCCCCCGTGGTCACTCGGTTAGTCGTCTTCGGACTCGGCGAATGCCTCGTACTCCTCCGGTCCCATGAACGCGCTGAGATCGTCCGGGTTCTCGACCCGCAGCTTGTAGATCCAGCCCTCGCCGAAGGGATCGTTGTTGATCAACTCGGGGCTGTCGGCCAGCTCCTCGTTGGCCTCGATCACCTCACCGGCGACCGGGGCATAGACATCCGAGGCCGCCTTGACCGACTCGACCACCGCCGCGGCCTCGCCGGCGCCGAAGCTGGTGCCGACCTCGGGGGTCTCGACGAACACGAGATCGCCCAGCTGGGCCTGGGCGTGATCGCTGATGCCGATGGTGACGGTGGCGTCGTCGTCGAGCCGCAGCCACTCGTGGTCGCGCGTATACTTCAGGTCAGCGGGTACTTCGCTCATATAGTTATCTCCGAGCCAAAAACCTACCGCCGGTCCCCTCGGGCCAGCGTCTCAAACCAGCGGCTCTCCCTTGCGCACGAACGGAAAGCCCGTGATGCGCGCCGGCACGCGCCGGTTGCGGATCACGATCTCGCAGTCGCCGCGCTGGGCCTCGACGGGCACGCGCACCAGCGCGATCGAGCGGCCCAGGGTGGGGCTGAAGCCGCCGCTGGTGACCTCGCCGTCGCCGGCGTCGGTGATCACACGGTAGCCCTCACGGACCACCCCCTTGCCCTCGAGGACGGCGCCGTCGAGGCGGCGCTCGACCCCCTCAGCCGCCTGGGCCTCGAGCGCCTCGCGGCCGATGAAGCGGCGCTCGGGCGGATCCCACGCAATGGTCCAGCCAAGGCCCGCCTCCAGCGGTGAGATCGACTGGTCCATCTCGTGGCCGTAGAGCGCCAAGCCCGCTTCCAGGCGCAGGGTGTCGCGCGCGCCCAGCCCGCACGGCTGCACCTCGGTGTTGAGCAAGCCGTCCCAGAAGGCGACGGCGTCGTCGCCCGGCAGCATGATCTCGTAGCCGTCCTCGCCCGTGTAGCCGGTGCGCCCCACGACCATCGAGCCCGACTCGGCCGCGCGGAAGGGCTTGAGCACGCTCGCCGCCTCCATCAAGGCCTCGTTGAGCAGGCCGTGGACGCGCTCGCGCGCGGCCGGGCCCTGCACCGCGATCATGGCGAGATCGGTGCGCTCGGCGAGCGCGACATCGAATGCGCCCGCGTGCTGCTCGAGCCACGCCAGATCCTGTTCACGCGTGGCCGCGTTGACCACCAGACGGAACCGCGTGGACGCGAAACGATAGATGATGCCGTCGTCGATGACGCCGCCGGCCTGGTTGAGCAGGCAGGTGTACAAGGCCCCGCCGTCGCCGCGGCGCGCGATGTCGTTGGCGCAGACGTGGCGCAGGAATGCCTCGGCGTCGGCGCCGCTGACATCGACCTGGGTCATATGCGAGACGTCGAAGCAGCCAGCCGCGCGGCGCACGCCATGGTGCTCCTCGATCTGGGAGCCGAAGTGCACCGGCATGGCCCAACCGGAGAAGTCGACGATGCGCGCGCCGGCCTCGCGGTGGCGCTCGTACAGCGGCGTTTGGTGCTGCATCGCCTCCCCTTGTCTGTGCGCGCTCGCACGCCGTGTGTATCCGAGTGCAGTCTGTCGCGATCGCGACCTCCGTGTCCATCCGAATGAGCTTGTAGACGCTATTCGCTCGCGCCAACACCCGCCGACGGGCCAGCGTGGTCACATGGCATCGCTGCGCAGCGGCCGCGCCAGCGGCGGCAGGTCGCCGGCGACACCGGCGCCCAGGCGTGTCACCTGGCGCTTGGCGGGACCGGCACGGTTGGCGGCCTGCATGCCGCGATTGCGCAACCAGGCGCGCGGGGCCCCGCCATGGGCGAATCCGTGGTGGAAGAAATCCATCGCCGCCATCACGGCCGTGTTGTGCCCGCGGCGCCAACGCGCGTAGCGCCGCAGGGCGCGCAAGCGCCCGGGATCGCCGTCATCGCCGACGGCATCGGCCAGGGCGGCCGCGTCGAGCAGGCCGATGTTCATGCCCTGGCCCGCCTGAGGGTGGATGGTGTGCGCCGCGTCGCCGATCAAAGCGATGCGCTGATCCACGTACGCGCGGGCATGGCGGCGCACGATGGGGAAGGTGCGCCGGCGGGTCGCACTCGTGATACGCCCGAGGGCGTAGTCGGTGGCCTCGCTGAGCTCGGCGCAGAACGGCGCCTCGTCCAGCCCGGCGAGGCGCTCGGCCTCGGCGGCCGGGCGGAACCACGCCAACGAGCAGCGTCCGTCGGCGAGCGGCAGCATCGCCACGGGCCCGCCCGGCAGGAAACGCTGGCGCGCGGTCGCGCCGTGGGCGCGCTCGGTGGCGAAGTTGCAGACGATGGCGCGCTGGCCGTAGTCGTATCGAGCCACTTCGATGCCGGCGAGCTGGCGCAGCGGCGAGCGCGCACCGTCGGCGCCCAGCGCCAGCCGTGCGCTCAGCGAACGCCCGTCGGCGGTGTTGAGCGTGGCCGCGTCCGCGTCGACGGCGAGTGACTCGACGCGCTCGCCCCAGAAGAGCTCGACGCCGGCCTCGGCGGCCGCGCGATGCAAGACCGATTCGGCCAGTGCGGCCTCGACGAAATACCCCAGCACGGGCTCGCCGATGGTGGCGCTGTCGAAGTGGGTGGCGCCGGTGCCACCGGCGTCCCACAGGCTCATCGCGCCGTACGGGCTGGCGCGGCGCTCGCGGATCGCCGACCAAACGCCCAAGCGCGTCAGCAGCGCCACGCTGGCGAGATTGAGCGAGACCACGAACTCGCCGTAGTCATCGCCGGGGGGCTCGGCCGGGCCCGGCCGTCCGTCGACCAGGGCGACGCGCCGGCCGCACTGGGCCAGCGCCAGGGCGGCGGCCGCACCCACGGCCCCCGCGCCGACCACGGCGATGTCGTAGCTCGCGCGCGCCATTACGACGGCCCCAGGCGCCACGACCCGACCCGCGGCAGCCCGCCGACCAATCCCATCGTTTGCGCGGCGAGGGCGTGGCGCCCCGGCGGGAACAAATCGAGGCCGAGCAGGGCGCCGGCTCGCAGGGCGCCGCCGGGGAGCCCGCCCCCGTGGAACCCGCGCGCCAGGACGTCAGTGAACGCTTGCGTGCGCCACTGGTCGCCGCGGCGCTGGCGGCGCCACGCGCGCAGCACGTGTGCATCTCCGGGATCGGCCCGCCCGTGCAGGCACTCGGCCAGGGTACAGACGTCGCGCAGCGCCAGGTTGAACCCCTGCGCCGCGACCGGGTGGAGCGTGCGTGCGGCGTTGCCGACGAGCACGGCGCGCTTGGCCGTGACGCGCTCGGCCACGGTCAGGCGCAGCGGATAGCTCGCTGGCTCACCGGTCACGCGAAGCGGGGCGATGCTGCGGCCGAAGCGCTCGGCCGCCACGGCGGCGAGCGCATCGGGCGCGAGCTGCGCGAACGCGTCGATGCGCTCGCGCTCCATGGTCCACACCAGGGTGCGCCGACGACCGCCGCCCGGCAGCAGCGCCAGTGGCCCGTCCTCGGTGAAGCGCTCGTGCGCGGTGTGCGCATCGCCGCCGGCCTCGACCCCGACCAGCAGCGCGCTCTGGCCGTAATCGTGGACGCGTTTACCCACGCCCAGGGCCTCGCGCAGCGGTGACCCCGTGCCGTCGGCGCCGACCGCCAGCGCGGTCGTGGCGCACCCGGGTGCGGCGTCGCCGCCGAGGGTCAGTCGCAGCCGCGTATCGGTTGCGTCAGCGCCCTCGAGGCGGGCGGGCGCGAGCCAATCCACCCCAGGTGCCGCGCGCGCGGCGTCGGCCAGCACCGCTGCGAGCCGGGCAAGCGGTACGACCCGGCCGAGCGCGGCCACGGCCTCGTCACGGGCATCGATGCGGGTGCGCCCCAGGTGCCCGCGTTGCGAGACCTCGACCCGGTGGATCGGCGTGGCGTGGCCCTGCAGCTGCGACCAAACGCCCAGGGCGTCGAGCAGACGGACCGAGCCCTCGGAAAGGGCGATCGCACGGGCGTCGCCACTCGCTCGGGCCGTGCTCGGCTCGACCACCGCGATCCGCCGGTCATCGCCCGCCAGCGCCAGCGCGAGGGCACTGCCGGCCGGACCCCCGCCGGCGATCACGACGTCGTAGTGCGGTTCGGCCATGGGCTCAGCGCTGCCGCTGCATCAAAGCCTCGATATCGTCGACCTCCTTGGCGAGGTCGGCGGTGAGCACGTCCGCCCCCGTCTTGCTGACGTGGACATCGTCCTCGATTCGCACACCGATGCCGCGCAGATGCTCGGGGATATCGTCGGCCGGCGGGATGTAGAGACCGGGCTCGATGGTCAGGCACATCCCCGGCTCCAGCTCGCGCCAGCCGCCATCGATCTTGTAGTCGCCGACGTCGTGGACGTCCATGCCCAGCCAGTGGCCCACACGGTGCATGAAGAAACGCCGATACGAGCCGTCCTCGATGCGCTCGTCGCGCGAGCCGCTCAAAAGGCCCAGGTCGATCAAGCCCTCGGTGATCAAGCGCACCGCCGTGTCGTGCGGATCGTTCCAGTGCGCCCCGGGATACACCTCGGCCAGCGCGGCCTTCTGGGCGGCGAGAACGATCTCGTAGATGGCGCGCTGGCTGCCGCCGAAGCGCCCGTTGACGGGGAAGGTGCGGGTGATATCGGCGGCGTAGCCATCGCTCTCGCAGCCCGCGTCGATGAGCACGAGGTCGCCGTCGGCGAGCACGGCGTCATTGTTGACGTAGTGCAGGACACAGCCATTGGCGCCGCCGCCGACGATGATGCCGTAAGCGGGCTCGGCGTTGTGGCGGCGGAACTCGTGCCAGAACTCGGCCTCGAGCTCGTACTCGTGGAGCCCCGGGCGACAGGCCCGGAGCGCGCGCTCGTGGGCCGTCATCGAGATGCGCGCGGCCTTTTGCATCGCGCGTACCTCGTCGCGGCTCTTGTAGAGGCGCATGTCGTGGAGCACGTAGTCCAGCGAGATGAACTCGTGGGGCGCGTGCGCACCCGAGCGCATGTGGCTGCGGACCTCGTTGACCCAGTCCATCACACGGCGATCGAACTGGGCGTAGCGCCCCATCGAGCAATAGATGCGGCTGCAGCCCTCGATGATCCCGGGCAGGATCTCGTCGATGTCGGTGATCGGGAAGGCGTCGTCGGCACCATAGGTCTCGACCGCGCCTTCCAGACCGGCGCGCGGACCGTGCCAGACCTCGCGATCGGGGTCGCGCTCGCGGCAGAACAAAACGAACTCGCCCTGCTCGCGGCCGGGACAGATCGCGGCGATCGCCTCGGGCTCGGGGAAGCCCGTCAGATACAGCAGATCGGCGTCCTGGCGGTAGGGATACTCGACATCGCGGTTGCGCACTGCGTGCGGGGCGGCGGGCACGATCGCGATCGCGTCCTCGCCCATCATGCGCATGAGCGCACGTCGGCGTCGGGCATACTCCTGCGGATCCATGGGCTCGCTACCGGGCTTGGGCGAGCGCGGCAGGATAGCACGCCCGCGGGGCAGCCGACCGCTAGGCGCCCGCGCGCTGGGTCATCCAGCTCTTGATCAGGCGCCCGTTCACCTGCAGCAGCTCGCTGGAGAAGAGCTGGCGTTGGCCCGCCTTGGGCACCAGATCGTCGAACACGCGCCGGGCGACAGGGCTGCCCAGCGCGCGCTCGCGGTCGGCGGAGAAGCGCTCGGCGTCGTAATCGGCCGCGCTGGCGCCGACCCCGAGGAACCATTGGAAGGCCGTATTGTAGCGCAGCTGGTCCAGGAAGACCTTGTCGCGCGCGTAGGAATACAGCGCGATCAGCAGGCTGGATTTCACCAGATGCTCGAATGATGCGCCGGTTTGACTGCCGGCCTCGCCCTGATCGGCGACGCCGCGCAGGGACTCGTCGATGAGCTGCTTGAACTGGTGCAGCGGATGCTCCTCGGGCAGCGACGGCGCTTGCGCCAGGCCCGACCCGCCGCCCGTGCCCGTCGCCGTGATGCCCGCTGCAGCGGCTGCGGCCTGCGCTGCCTGAGCGACGCTCTCGCCGCCGCCACTCTGGCTGGGCGCCCCGGGCGGCGGTGCCGGCTCGGCATCGGCATCGGGCTCGGCGTCGGCCTGGCGCAGGATGTCGTCGATATCGACGCTCATCTCGTTGGCGACTTCCTGAATCCGCGCGAGGCGCCCCGGATCGTCCGGCGTGTCGTAGTCGAAGCGCTGGGGATCGAATCCTTGCAGCACCAACCGTGTCTCGACCGTCAGCGCGACGACAGAGTTACCGCCGGCACGCTGATCCTTGATGCGTTCGATGATCTTGCGGACTGTTCCGGGCATTGGTGTACGCTCACCCAGTCGTCGTTTGATTCCGTGATGCGCCACCCGCCGCCCGACTTTCCCTCGCCGTTGGGTGGCCCGCGCGCAGGCGCAGCGCCTGGCGGATTGCAGGCCCGATCATAACGGAATCGCGCCCGCCAGGGGACATGCCGCGTCAATCAGTGCCTTGCGTACCGCGGCATTCCGTTCGCGTCAACAGTGCCCCCATGCGCACGTACTCGATCACCTCGGCCAATGCGGCCTCATCGTCGCCTTCGTCCGTGGCCTCGACATCGGCGACCTGCGTGATGTCGCCGAGGTATTCGCGCACCTCGGCCGACAGACTGGCCTCGCTGCGCCCGGACAAGCCGAAGCCCGTGGCGAAACCGCTGCACCAGCGCGCCACAGCCTCGGTGCGATCGACGATATCGGTGGCCTCGTCGTCGGGCAGCAACAACTCCAGCCCGAACTCCGGATCGTCGATTTGCGCGAGCGTCTGCTGGTACAACGTGTCCAGCGGCGTCACGGCCTCGCTCGCCCCCGTGGCGCGTTCGAGCCAAACGGGGTGAGGCCGCTCGGCGGCGGCTGCGAGCAGACCGCACAGCATCCCGTGGGCCTCCGCGGCGCCGCAGGGCGCCTGCAGAGCCGCCATGCGGTCCTCGACCTCTTCCCATGCGGGCAATGTCATCGGCTGCGCTCCAATCGTTCGGGCGCGCGAGTCTAGCAGGGGTGCCCCGCCCGCGCCCGACCCCAACGGACGAACGCCGAGCAAGGTTCGGGCCAAGCGCGCTGAGCAACAGCCAAGCGGTCTCGGGCTTGGCGCAGAAATCACGCCCGTGACAACGAGTTAGGCACGAGTCGCGGCATACGCGCGGGCGCGTGATGCGCCCACGTGAGCCCGGTCGGGCGTCATTGACCCGCTCGGGGGCGGGCCCTAGTATGCTCGCCATGAGTCGAGAGCTGGCCCGGGACATGGAGGCGCGCATCGACGCGCTGAGCCGCCAGGTCGAGGACCTGCTCGCGTTGTGCGAGCGACTGCGGACCGAGAACGAGTCGCTCCGCCACCAGCAGGAGAGTCTCTCGGGTGAGCGCGCCCGCCTGATCGAGAAGAACGAGCAGGCGCGCGCGCGGGTCGAGGCGATGATCTCGCGCCTCAAGGCGATGGAGAGCTCCTGATGGCGGACGCCTCGGTGCCGGTGACCATCCGCATCCTCGATCGGGACTATCAGGTCGCGTGCCGCGAGGACGAGAAAGACGACCTCGTGGCAGCGGCCGAGATCGTGGACGAGCGCATGAAGGAGGTGCGTAATCGCGGCAGTGTGATCGGCACCGACCGTGTCGCCGTGATGGCCGCATTGAACATGGCGCACGAGCTGCTCGAGCTGCGCGAGCTCAAGACCGGCGCCGAGCACACGCGCGATCGCATGAGCGAGCTCGAGGCGCGCGTGGCCTCCGCGCTCTCGCCCGACGACGAATAATCCGCCACTGGTGCGCGACAGCAGTGGCGCGAGATTGCAGCGGCCGCGCCCGCAGCGCGCGCGGCCGGCACCCGAGCAGGGGCACGTTCTGCGGTGTACGCTAGCTCGCTGGGTATAAGACCCTTGAACCTAAGCAATACCCAGGGGACTTGTTTGGCAGGGGTTGTTGAGCATGTCCGCCCCTGAGCGGAAAGCCTGATACCTCTCCAACCCTCCCCACTTGAACCGCCGGTTCAAGGTCAACGGGCGAGCAGCGGCACGCGCGGTTCGTGCCCTTTTTTCATCTGCGCCGAGCCGAGCGTCGACCGAGCCACCATGCCCGACGCGCCCGACGATCAGCGCCCTTCCCTGCGCCGCCGCGTCATCGAGCGCCGCGGGGCGCTCGCCGACGCCGACCTGGAACGCGCCGCCGAGGCCATGGCCGCGGCCCTCACGGCGACACCCGAGTTCCAGCGGGCCCGATCCCTGTCGGCGTACTGGCCGGTGCGTGGGGAAATGGATGTACGCCCCGTCATCGACGCCGCCCTCGCCCGGAACAAGCGCGTCCATCTGCCGGTGCTCGCCCCGCCCGAGCGCAGCGACACCGGATTGCTGTTCGCACCCTACAGCCACGACACCCCGATGGTACGCGACCGCTACGGCATCCCCGCGCCCGAGGTCGCACCGGACGAGCTTATCGAGGCAAGCGCCCTCGATCTCGCCGTCGTGCCGCTCGTCCTGTTCGACGATGCGGGCCATCGTGTCGGCATGGGCGGCGGCTACTACGATCGGGCGTTCGGCTTCACCCGGGCGGCATCGAGGCCGCAGCGCCCCATCCTCGTCGGCGCCGCGCACGCATTCCAGCGCACCGAGGCCCTCGAGCCCGAGCCCTGGGACGTCGCCATGGACCTCATCGTCACCGACGCGGGCGTGCTGCGGCCGGAGGCGACTCACACATAATCGGTAAGGAGGCAGGCCATCCATGGGATACTGGCTATTCAAGTCCGAGCCCGACACCTTCGGCATCGACGATCTGGCCGCGCAGCCGGGTCAGACGGACCACTGGGACGGTGTGCGCAACTACCAGGCGCGCAACTTCATGCGCGATCGCATGCAGGTCGGTGACCTCGGCTTCTTCTATCACTCCAACACCAAGCTACCCGGCATCGTTGGCCTCGTCGAGATCGCGCGCGCGGCCTACCCCGACCACACCGCCTTCGATCCCGAGGATCCGCACTACGACGCCAAGAGCGACCCCGACAATCCGCGCTGGTACATGGTCGACGTGAGGCTCGTGCGCCAGCTCGACCGCAAGATCACGCTCGACGAGCTCAAACAGCGCCCCGAGATCAGCGACCTGCCGCTGGTGAAAAAGGGCAACCGCCTGTCGATCATGCCGGTCACCGAGGAGCAGTGGGAGTTCATCCTGTCGCTCGAGTAGCGGTACGAGAACCACTCACCCTAGGAAGGTCTGGTAGGCGGGGTTGTCGGTCTCTTCCTGCCAGAAGTAGCCGAGCTCGTCGAGGAAGCGCCGGAATTCCTTCTCATCCTTTCTGGGCACCTGCATGCCGGCGAGCACACGGCCGTAGGCGGCGCCGTGGTTGCGGTAGTGGAACAGCGAGATGTTCCAGCCGCGGCCCATGCGATTGAGGAAGTTCTGCAGCGCGCCCGGGCGCTCGGGGAACTCGAAGCGCAGGATGCGCTCATCGTCGACGATGCCGTTGGCGTGGCCGCCCACGAGATAGCGGATGTGGAGCTTGGCCATCTCGTTGTCGGTCATGTCCATGACCTCGTAGCCCTTGCCGCGCAGATCGTCGAGGATGGCCTGGCGTTCCTCGGGGGCACCACGGGTCTGGACACCGACGAAGACGTGGGCCTCGTCGACGTCGGCGATGCGGTAGTTGAACTCGGTGACCGAGCGCTTGCCCAGCGCCTGGCAGAAGCGGCGGAACGCGCCCGGGCGCTCGGGCAGTTTGGCGCTGAACAGCACCTCGCGCTGCTCGCCCAGCTCGGCGCGCTCCGCGACGTGGCGCAGCCGGTCGAAGTTGATGTTGGCGCCGCAGACGACCGAGATGTAGTTGCGCCCGGTCACGCCTTCGCGTTCGATGTAGCGCTTGGCGCCGGCCACCCCGAGCGCGCCGGCGGGCTCGGCCAGCGTGCGGGTGTCGCCGAAGATGTCCTTGATCGCGGCGCAGATCTCGTCGGTGGTGACGGTCATCACCTCGTCGACGTACTTGCGCACCAGCCGGAAAGTCTCCTTGCCCGGCTCGGCGACGGCGGTGCCGTCGGCGAAGATGCCGACGTGGTCGAGCTTGGTGCGCCGGCCACGCTGGAGCGATTTCTGCATGGAGGCCGCATCATCGGGCTCGACCCCGATGATCCTGGTCTCGGGGCGCAGGTATTTCATGAACACCGCGATGCCCGCGATCAGCCCGCCGCCGCCGACGGGGACGAACACGGCATCGAGGTCGTCGCCGAACTGGCGGCACAACTCCATGCCGATGGTGCCCTGACCCGCGATGGTGTCGGGATCATCGAACGGATGGATGAACGGGAAGCCCTTGTCGGCCTCGAGCTCGCGCGCATGCGTGTAGGCCTCGGCGAGGGAGTCGCCGTGGAGGATCGCCTTGGCGCCCAGCGCGCGCACCGCATCGACCTTGATTGCGGGCGTCGTGCGCGGCATCACGATCCAGGCCTTGAGCCCCATGTTGCGCGCGGCCAGCGCCACACCCTGGGCGTGGTTGCCCGCCGATGCGGCCACCACGCCCTCGACCGCCTGGTCGCGGACCAGGCGCCAGATCTTGTTGTGCGCGCCGCGGATCTTGAACGAGAAGATCTGCTGCAGATCCTCGCGCTTGAGCATCATGCGATTGTCGAGGCGCCTCGACAGCGCGGGCGCCTCCTCGAGCGGCGACTCGATCGCCACGTCGTAGACGCGCGCGGAGAGGATTTTCTCGATGTATCGATCCATAAGCGCGTGAGCGTAGCAAGTGCGCCTGGATCTGCCCAGCGTGAGTGCCATTGGGCGCCCGGGCCGCGGCGGCTACACTGACGGCATCACGGGCAACGGGAATCCGGCGATGGCAACCGACGAGCAAAAGCGCGCCGCGGCACGCGCGGCGCTCGCGTACGTCGACGACGACATGATCGTGGGCGTGGGCACGGGCTCGACCGTCGATCATTTCATCGACGGGCTGAGCGAGCTCGCGCCACGCCTGCAGGGCGCCGTCGCGAGCTCCCAAGCCTCAGCGGAGCGCCTGCGGGCGCGTGGTGTGCCCGTGGTCGAGCTCAACGACGCCGGCGACCTCCCCCTCTACGTCGACGGCGCCGACGAGTACACCAACCAGCGCACCCTGACCAAGGGCGGCGGCGGTGCCCTCACGCGCGAGAAGATCGTCGCCAGCGCGAGCGAGCGCTTCGTCTGCATCGTCGACGCGGGCAAGCACGTCGACTGGCTGGGCACATTCCCGTTGCCGGTGGAGGTCATCCCCATGGCGCGCTCGTTCGTCGCGCGCCAGCTCACCCGCCTCGGGGGCCAGCCCGAGCTCCGCCACGGCTTCACCAGCGACAACGGCAACGCCATCCTCGACGTCCACAACCTGTCGATCATGGAGCCAATCGACCTCGAGCGCCGCATCAACGATATCCCCGGCGTCGTCACCAACGGCATCTTCGCCCTACGCCGCGCCGACGAACTCCTCGTCTCCGGCGACGAGGGCGTCGACCGCATCACCTAGAGCCCTATCAGAGACGATTAGTGCCGAGGCAGCCCCCTCGGTCAAGGGCTCTCGCGAAGGCGCGAAGAACGCGAAGGCCGCCAAGGGAAAATCTTTGGAATCTTGGCGCCCTTGGCGTCTTTGCGTGGGCCGGTTAGCGAGGTGCCAGGACGACCACCTCGCTCGTTGTATCACGCAAAGTCGCGAAGAGCGCAAAGGACGCAAAGGAAAAATTCTTGGAGCTTGGCGCCCTTGGCGTCTTGGCTTGGGCGGTTAGCGAGGTGCCGAAACAGCCCCCTCGCTCGAGGGATCACGCCAAGGCGCGAAGAGCGCAAAGGACGCAAAGGAAAAATTCTTGGAGCTTGGCGCCCTTGGCGTCTTGGC
>CAYUKN010000024.1:0-26601 GCA_964445325.1 uncultured Ectothiorhodospiraceae bacterium | reverse complement strand
AAGAAAGGCCCGGCGCAAGGCCGGGCCTTTCTTATTTGGCGTCCCCAAGGGGATTACGCGGGCCATCCCTGGCCCGCGCCCTTCGGGCTCGCCCGCCTACGGCGGGCTCGTGCCGGATCGCTCCCAGCGATCCGGTCGAACCAGGGGGTTCTGCCGAACAACCCTCGGGGAGACCGAACATAAAAAAGCCCGGCACGAGGCCGGGCTTTTTTATGTTGGCGTCCCCAAGGGGATTCGAACCCCTATTACTGCCGTGAAAGGGCAGTGTCCTAACCGTTAGACGATGGGGACGGAATCGGCTGTGCGGTGGCTCGCGCCAGAGAAGGGCGAAAATTACGTAGGCGCTGCCGCCGTGTCAACGGCCGCTAGGACGGGGTATCGTGGTCCTCGGCCTGGGCCTCGTTCGGATCCACGAGGTCCTCTTCGTTGACCAGGTTGAAATCGTAGGTGTAGCGGATGTTGTCCCCCAAGTAACGGCCCATCGACGGCGCCTGCATCAATTCTTCGTAGACTTCCTTCGGCACGGGGGAGTAGACGGTGCGCTTGCCCGGGAGCGAATCGTAGAACTGGACGACGAGCTGTTGCGTCTCCGGGTTGTAGCCCACGCGCCGGATGCTGCGGGAATTGACGTCCTCCATCCGTACCAAGACGCGCTCGGGCCGTCTGTGGGGCTCATGTACGATCGGACTGTGCATGCTGCAAGTCTCCGGCGATTGCCTAGGCGGAATCGGTTGGCGGGGTCGGGGATAGGGCGCCACCGCGCCTGTGTTTTGGCGAATTTTAGCATGGCCACACCCTGCGCCGCACGGCGCCCCGACCGGTGAGCCATAGATCGGCCCGCGCAGATTCCCTAGAATCGCCGCGGATCAAGCCGACGCAACCGCCATGAACCCCGACCAGTATTGTCAGGAAAAGGCCGCTACAAGCGGGTCGAGCTTCTACTACAGCTTCCTCTTCCTCCCCGACGATCAACGCCGCGCCATCACCGCGCTGTACGCGTTCTGCCGCGAGGTCGACGACATCGTCGACGAGGTCTCCGAGGCCAGTGTGGGTCGGATGAAGCTGGCCTGGTGGCGCACCGAGCTCGAGCGGGTCTTCGAGGGCAACGCCAGCCACCCCGTGGCGCGGGCACTGCAGCCGGCGATCGAGCAGTTCGACCTGCCGCGGGAGTGGTTCGACGAGATCATCGCGGGCATGGAGATGGACCTCGACCACGATGGATTCAGCCGCTTCGACGACCTCGCCCAGTACTGCTACCGAGCGGCCGCGGTGGTGGGGCTGTTGTCGGCCCGCATATTCGGCTGCAGCGAGGATGGAACCCAGCAGTACGCCCACGATCTCGGCATGGCCTTGCAGTTGACCAACATCGTGCGCGACGTGCGTGAGGACGCCCGCCGCGGCCGCATCTACATTCCCTCCGAGGACTTGTCGCAGCACGGCGTGCGCCCGGGCGAGCTCTCGCATCCGGCGACGCCCGAGCGTGTCCAGGCACTGCTCAAGCAGCAGGCCGACCGGGCCCGCGGCTACTATCACCAAGCCTTGGCTGCGCTGCCCGACGCCGACCGCTACGCCCAGCGCAGCGGCCTGATCATGGGGCGGATCTACATGACGCTGCTCGACGAGATCGAGCGCGACGGCTTCCGGGTGCTCGAGCACCGGGTCGCACTGACACCGGTGCGCAAGCTGTGGATCGCGTGGCGTACGGCGCGGGAGGAGGAGCGGCGCCGCCGCCGGCTTCGGCGCGCCGCATGAGCGCATCCGACGCGCCCATCATCGTGGTCGGCGCTGGCTGGAGCGGCATCGCGAGCGCGGTGACACTGGTCGAGCGCGGCCACGATGTGCACGTGCTTGAGGCCGCCGCCACCGTCGGTGGGCGGGCGCGGCGCACTGGCCTCGGCGACACCGATCTGGACAACGGCCAGCACCTGCTGCTCGGGGCATATCGCCAGACGCTGGGGCTGCTGGCACGTGTGGGCGTCGGCGAGAGCGCCGTTCTCGAGCGCCGACCTTTCGGCCTGACCATGATGGGCGAGGACCCGCCCTTCGTCCTGCGCGCAGGCCCAGGGCCGGGCCCCATGGGCCTGGTCAGCGGGCTTGCGCGGGCGCGCGGCGTAGGGCTCACCACCCGCTCACGCGCCCTTGCGGCTGCGCCGCTGCTGGGATGGCCGCCGCGCGGTGGCGGCGACGCCGAGTCCTGGCTGGCGGGCGCTGGGCAGCCGGAGGCCCTGCGGCGCCGCCTGTGGCGCCCGCTGTGCCTGGCTGCACTGAATGTGCCGACCGAGCGCGCCAGCGCCCGCGTCTTCGCCCGGGTGTTGCGCGAGGCGTTCGCGCACCGCCACAGCAGCGATCTGCTGTTGCCCCGCACCGATCTCAGCGCGCTCCTGCCCGAACCGGGCGTGCGCTGGCTGCGCCAGCACGGGGCCCGCGTCACCCTGGGTGAGCGCGTGCGCTCGTTGCACTCGTCCCGCGATGGCTGGCGTGTCCGCACACGCACGCGCGAGTATGCCGGGCACGACGTCGTGCTCGCGTGCGATCCCCGGGCGACGGCCCGGCTCTTGCCCGACGACAGCGCCAGCGCGCAACTGGCCGCCCGTCTGCGCGGGCTGGGCCAGGAGCCCATCGCCACGGTGTACCTACGCTACCCGGGCGCAGCGCGCCTCGATGAGCCGATGGTGGGCCGCCTCGACGGGCCCGCACAGTGGCTGTTCGATCGCCGCTTGACCGGCCATCCCGGGGTGATCGCGGCGGTGATCAGCGGGCGCGGGCCCCACCAGGGGTGGCCGCGTGCGGATTTGGGCGCCGCAGTGCAACGCCAGCTGGCCTCGACCTATCCGGATTGGCCCGCGCCCGAGGCCATCCACGTCGTACGCGAGAAACGCGCTACTTTCGAGTGCGGGCCCGGTAGCGATAGCCAGCGCGTGTCGGTACGCGCACCACGCACCGGCTTGTGGCTGGCAGGCGACCACGTGGCCACCGGCCTGCCCGCGACGCTGGAGGGCGCGGTACGCGCCGGGCAAGCATGCGCCGACACACTAGCGAGAGAGCGGGAGACACCACCTTGAATCAGGATCAGCGGCCCGACCTGCGCGAGCGGGTCGTCCTCATCACGGGTGCCGGCGATGGCCTGGGCGCCGCCCTGGCGCGCGCAGCCGCAGCGGCGGGCGCCGAGGTCGTGCTGTTGGGTCGCACGGTGGCCAAACTCGAGCGGGTCTACGACGCCATCGTCGACGCCGGGGGGGCCGAGCCCGCCATCGTGCCCCTGGACCTGGAGGGGGCGACACCCGATGACTACGCCGACCTCGCCGCCCGGATCGGCAGCCAATGCGGACGCCTCAACGCCCTGGTCCACAACGCCGCCGAGCTCGGTCCCCAGACGCCGCTCGCCGACCATCCACCGCTCGAATGGCACCGCGCGCTGCAGGTCAATCTCACTGCCCCTTTGCTGCTGACACAAGCCTGCCTGCCGCTGTTGCAGGCGAGCGACGATCCCGCCATCGTCTTCCTCGACGATGAGCGCCGCGGTGCCTACTGGGGCGCCTATGGCGTATCCAAGATCGGCGCCGGCGCCATGGCGGATATGCTGGGCGAGGAGCTCGACGGCCACTCGGGCGTGCGCGTGCGCCGCCACCGGCCACCGCCGCTGCGTACGAACTGGCGTGCACGTGCGTTCCCGGGCGAAGTCCCGGAGGAGGCGGCCCCGGCGGCGGACGCCACCGGTCCCCTATTGCGACTGCTGGCAACCACTCGGGCCGACTGAGCCGCCCGTTGGCGTTGCACCCGGTACAGCCGCCTCCCCTACACGGACACCTCGTGCTCGGCCCGTAGATCGGCCGGGGTCACCTCGGCCTCGTCGAAGCGCAGGCGATCGGTGAGGGCGACATAGCCCGCGTCGTGGGCTCGATAGGCGCCGTCGTCTAGGCGCCAACTGCCATTGTGCGAGCTCAGGTCCGCCGCATAGTGCGTGCCCTGGAGCACCAACAGCGCGGTATAGCGGTGGCTCACGGTGGGTTCGAGATATTCAACCAACCGCCGCCGCTGTGGGTGGCGCTCGACGGGGTCCGTCCAATGATGTAGCGGCCGTCCGGCATCGCGGCGCTGCCTCGATCGCTCTCGAGCCGCGC
Source organism: uncultured Ectothiorhodospiraceae bacterium (assembly GCA_964445325.1). Classification (GTDB taxonomy): domain Bacteria; phylum Pseudomonadota; class Gammaproteobacteria; order XJ16; family Halofilaceae; genus Halofilum. The sequence goes on along the minus strand of CAYUKN010000024.1, from coordinate 22,480 downwards.
GCGCCGGTGGCGATCAGCGGCCGCACTGCACCGCATCGCTCAACCGGCGACGCCGCCCGCCTCGAGCTCCTCTCGCAGCACCGCGAACACGCCCGCCCCGCCGCGATCGAACTCGAGCCAGACCAGGCCGAGCCCGGGATGGCGTTGCGCCAGCGCATCCGCGGCGCGACCAACCTCCACCACGAGCAACCCGCCCGGGCGCAGCCGGTACGGCGCCCGCGCCAGGATCCGCTCGACGAGCATCAAGCCATCGGCGCCCCCGCTGAGCCCGTGCAGGGGCTCGTGGCGGTACTCCTCGGGCAACCGCTCCATGGCGGCGGCATCGACGTAGGGCGGATTGGACACGATCAGGTCGAAGCGGTGGCCGTCGGGCAGCGCATCGAACAAGTCCCCCTGATGCAATGCGACCCGGTCGCCCAGGCCGTGTGCATCGATGTTGGCGCGGGCGAGCGCCAGCGCATCCGGATCGACATCGGTGGCATCGACCACTGCCTCGGGGAAGGCATAGGCGCAGGCGAGCGCGATGCAACCGTTGCCCGTGCCCAGATCCAGGATGCGATGGGCGGGGCGCGCTCCGATCCAGGGCTCGAAGCGCTCCAGGATGGGCTCGGCCAGCGGTGAACGCGGCACCAGCGCGCGCTCGTCGCAGCGCAGGGCCAAGCCGGCGAACCAGGCCGTACCAGTCAGATAGGCCAACGGCCGGCGCTCGCCCACCCGGCGCTCGAGCAAGGCCTCGGCAGCAGCCACACCATCGGCGTCGATGGGCTCCTCCGGATCCACATCGCCGCTGACCGGTGAGCGCTGCAGCGCGGCCAGGACCAGCCATACCGCCTCGTCGCGCGCGTTGTCGGTCCCGTGGCCATAAGCCAGGGGCGCGCCCGCCAGGGCCGCCTCGATCCGATCGACCAACGCGCGCAATGGCTCACCGGCTCGCCGGTCGTGATGGTTGCCAGCGCTCGCCATGGGACGAATCATACTGATCTTGCGAGAGCTATCCGAGGAATACGCTTGCCCCCTATCCTTAGCCGTCGCCGACGGCGTGTGTCCCCATTCGATCGCTTGCGCGCGGTCGCCTTCGCGTGCCTGCCCCATCACGCGCTCTCGCGCGCCACGCTGGCGCTCACGCGCATCCGCAGCCGTGCCGCCGTGCCCGTGATCCGGTGGTTCGTTCGGCGCTTCGGGGTCGATCTCAGCGAGGCCGTCGAGCCCGACCCGGCGCGCTACGCACACTTCAACGCGTTCTTCACGCGCGCCCTGCGCGCTGGATCCCGGCCACTGGCGGGCGATTCGCGTACGCTGGTGAGCCCGGTCGACGGCCGGGTATCGCAAGTCGGCACCATCACGCGCGATCGCCTCGTTCAAGCCAAGGGGGTTCACTACAGCCTCTCGGCCCTGCTCGGCGGCGATCCGGCGGCCGCACGCCAGCTCGAGGGCGGGTTTTTCGCCACACTGTATCTCGCACCGGGCGACTACCACCGCATCCACATGCCGCTCGATGGCGTGCTGCACCAGATGCGCTACATCCCCGGAAGGCTGTACTCCGTCGCACCCTGGACGGTGCGCGCGGTGGAGGGCTTGTTCACGCGCAATGAGCGCGTCTGCACGTTCTTCCAGACGGCGGCCGGCCCCATGGCGGTCGTGCTCGTCGGGGCCCTCAACGTCGGCGCCATCGAGACCAGCTGGTCCGGCCTGGTGACGCCGCCGCACGGTGGCCGGATCGCCGACTGGGATTACGCCGACGACACCATCGCCCTCGGGCGCGGCGACGAACTCGGGCGCTTCAACATGGGCTCGACTGTCATCGTCGCCGCGCCACCCGCCAGCGAGCTCGACACAGGCGCTACGGCCGCCGGGCAGCGCATCCGGGTCGGCCAGGCGCTCGCGCGGCTGGACTGACGGGGGCGCTAGAGATCCGGGGAGAGCGGCGGTAGATCCGCCGCCGGGCGGCTCCCGGCCACGGCCCAGTCGCGCCAGGTGGGGCCCAGCGCCGCCAGCGACGCGAGGTCCTCGGGGCGATCGATGTCGGGTCGGGGGGGCAGTTCGTACCAATCCCAGCCGAGCGCGGCCAGGCGTTGCCGCGTCGTCGCCGCGACGTGCTCGCCGCCCCACGCGATATCGCGGAACAGCGCCTCCGCCACACTGTGGACACCGAGCAGCACGTAGCCGCCGTCGGTGGCGGGCGCCAACACCGCATCGTGCTCGGCCAGGGCCACCATGGCGGTTCGCAGCGCCGATGCAGTGAGCAGCGGGGCATCGCTGCCCATCACCACCGCCGGTGCGCCGTCGGCGGTCGCGCGCGCCAGGGCGTAGCGCATGCGCTCGCCCAAATCCCCATCGGGCTGGGCGTGTAGCGTGGCGCCGAAGCGGCCGGCGAGCTCAGCGAGCTCACCCGCCTCATCAGCGCCCGCGTGCCAAAGCTCGAGCGCCGCAGGCATGGCCTCGGCTGCGGTGGCCAGCGCGTGGGCGAGTAGATCGGCGGACAGGCGCGCCGCGCCCTGCTCCCCGAGCACGGGGATCAGCCGGGTCTTTGCCTCGCCCGGGCGGGCCGCCCGGCCGAACACCAGCACGCGCGCTGTGCTCACGCCGGCTCGCCCCGGTAACGCCGCGCCAGCTCGTCCGGATCCGCGCCACGCCAATAGGCCCAGCGCAGGCGCCACATCAACGCGATCGTTAGCCAGATACCGTTGTCCTCCCAGCGGCGACTCGAGGTGGTCACGTGCGCGCCCAGACAAAGCGGCCACTGCCGCGCGCGCAGGCGCGCCGACAGGGCCACGTCCTCCATCAGCGGTTGATCGGGGAATCCGCCCACGGCCTCGAAGGCCGCCCGCTCGACGAAAATGGCCTGGTCACCGGTGGCGATGCCGCTCAGGCGCGAGCGGGCGTTCATCAAGGCAGCGACGACCCGAAGCATGCGGTGGCTACCGGAGAGCCGGACGTCGAATCGGCCCCAGCAGGACGGGCGGCGCGCCGACGGGCGGCGCAGCCGTTCCAGCGCACCCGGGTCGACCACCGTATCCGCGTGCACGAACCAGAACCAATCGCCACCGGCCGCCGCCGCGCCCGCGTTCATTTGGCGGGCCCGGCCGGGGCCGTCGACGAGCACCCGATCCCCCCAGCGTTGCGCCACCGCCACCGTGTCGTCGCGGCTGCCGCCATCGACCACGATGAGCTCGTCGCCCGCGCCGAGTTGCTCGCGCAGCGCCGCCAGAACGGGCGCCAACCCCGCGCCCTCATCGAGCGCCGGCACGATGACGCTCAGGCGCATGGTGCGCGCCGCCCTCGCCTCAGGCGAGGGCGCCGCCGCAAGACGAGCCCTGCCCGGCGGTGCAGCCGTAGCAGTGACCCGCCACCGCGATCGGATCACCCTCGAGCGAGACATCCATCAAATCGCTGATGTGGCGCTTGCCGCCGCCACGGCCGCCCTGCGGCAGATCCAGCATCTGATTGAAATCGCAGTCGTAGACGTAGCCGCGCCAATCGACGCTGATCATGTCGCGGCACATCACGCCTTCCATGTTGGCGTCTTTGTGTGAGCTCTTGAGCAGCTCCATGTAGTCGTTGAACTGCCCCTTGGAGATGAGCGTGCTGCCGAAGCGGTGGATGGGCAGATTGGCCAGGCAGAACAAGCCGTTGAACTCGATCCCGAAGTCGGCCCAGAGGCGCTCGCGGTAGTCCGCGGTCAGCTTGTCCTGGTCGGGCGGCAGCACGGGCCCGATGGGGTTGAACACGAGATTCAGGGTCAGTCCCGAGCCATCCCGGCCGTAGCCCAACGCATTGAGCCGTTGCAGGCCCTTGATGCTGGCATCGAAGACGCCGCTGCCGCGCTGCTTGTCGACGTTGTCACTGGAATAGCAAGGCAGGGAGGCGACCACCTCGACCTGGTTGTCGGCCAGGAATTCGGCCAAGCCCTGCATCTCCGGCAGCTCGAGCACGGTGAGGTTACAGCGGTCGATGACGTGGATGCCCCGCTCGCGCGCCGCTTCGACCAGATAGCGGAATTCGCCGTGCAGCTCGGGGGCACCACCGGTGATATCGAGCGTCGAGACATCGGCCGCGTCGAGGAACGAAACCACCTGCTCGGCGGTTTCGTGATCCATCATCTCTTTGCGCGTCGGGCCCGCGTTGACGTGGCAGTGCAGGCAGGCCTGGTTACAGTAATAGCCGATATTGACCTGGACGGAGCTGACACTGCGCCGCCGCATGGCCGGAAAGTGGTGCTGATCCAGATGCGGTAGCGTGGCATGCATGTTGTCGATTCTCCATGTAGTGCAAGGGTACGACCCCCGGTCCGCCGTTCGACGCCGCAAGCGCGGCGAAGTTCCCGCCGGATTGCACATCGGTGTCCGCGGCGCTAGCCTTCGCCGCCTCTTGGAGCCGGTCCCGCCCATGAATTGTCTGGTTTACCGTAGCACAGCACGGCAAGGCGCTTACCTGTTCGTCCGCCGCAGCGAGGACCTCGATGACGTGCCGGAGGCGCTGCTCGCGCGGCTGGGCCGGCTCGAGTTCGCCCTGGAGGTCGAGCTTCACCCGCAACGCCAACTGGCGCGCACGACGGGTGCACAGGTTATGAGGCATATCGAGGAGCAGGGCTTCTACCTCCAGCTACCGCCCGACCGTGAGAGGCCCTGATGGGGCCGGCGGGCAGGCGCTGGACGGCCGTGGCGGTGCTCATCGCAATCGCGACCGCCGCCCAAGCGCTCGAGCTGGTCACCGTGCTGCGCTACGACCGAGGCGCGATCGCCGCGGGTGAGGTCTGGCGCGTGCTCACGGGCCACCTGGTCCACCTCAATGGCATGCACCTGGTGCTCAACGCCGTGGGCCTGGCGCTCGTATCCGCTCTGGTCGGTATGCACCTGCGTCTACCCGCATGGGGCCTGGCCCTGCTGATCTCGGCGGCGACTGTCAGCGCCGGGCTCTGGCTCGGCACACCCGAGCTGGCGTGGTACGTGGGCTTGTCCGGGGTACTGCACGGCTTGCTTGCGGCGGGCGCGCTTGTCGGGCTCACCGAACGGCGCGAGCGGCTGTTCACAGGCTTGGTCCTCGCGGTCGTCGCGGCCAAGCTGGGGTGGGAGCAGTGGGCGGGCGCCACACCGGGCACCGAGGCCGTGGCCGACGGCCGCGTCGTCGTCGATGCCCACCTCTACGGCGCGCTCGGGGGCGTCGCCGCGATGGCTCTGCGTGCGGGTTGGCGTCGACTCGGCCCCGGGGGCTTTCGCTCCCCGGGGCCGTGATCGCTTACGCCGAGGCGGCGTGCTCGTCGTCGTCGGTGGCCTGTTGGCCGGCATCGGCACCCGCCGCAGCGCCCGCCTCGCCGGCGTTGGCGCCCGGCCATGCCACCAGGAGGTCGTTGAGGCGGCTGACGAAGGCCGCCGGGTCGTCGAGCTGACCGCCCTCGGCGAGCACGGCCTGATCGAGCAGCAGCGCACTCCACTCGCCGAAGCGCTCGTCGCTGTCGAGCGAGGCCATGCGCTCGAGCACCGGGTGGCCCGGGTTGATCTCCAGCGTGGGCTTGCTCTCGGGGACCTCGTGGCCGGCCTGCTTGAGCAGGTGCTGCATGTGCAGCGCCAGATCGCCCTCGTTGAGAACCAGGCAAGCGGGCGAAGTGGTCAAGCGCTTGGACACGCGCACATCGTTGACCTTGTCGTCGAGCGCGCGCCGGACCCGGCTCGCCAGGTCGTTGGCCGTTTCCTCGTCGGTCTCGCTGGTCTCGGGGGGCTCGAAATCGAGCTCGCCCTTGGCCACCGAGGCGAACGAGTAGCCGTTGTACTCCGCGACCTGGGCCATGAGCCACTCATCGACGCGGTCGTAGAGCAGCAGCACCTCGACGCCCTGCTTGCGGAAGACCTCGAGATGCGGGCTCTTCTGGGCGGCGGCGAAATTCTCCGCCGTGACGTACCAGATCTTCTCCTGGCCCTCGGCGATGCGCGCAATGTAGTCGTCCAGGCTCACGGTCTGCTCGGCCGTGTCGTTGTGCGTCGAGGCGAAGCGCAGCAGACCGAGCAGGCGCTCGCGGTTGCTGAAGTCCTCGACCGCTCCTTCCTTGAGCACTTGGCCGAACTCGTCCCAGAACTGGCGGTAGGTATCGGGGTCGTTCTCGGCGGTCGACTCCAGCAGGTCGAGAACCTTCTTGGTGGACGCATTGCGGATATTCTCGACCACCCGATTCGACTGCAGCAGCTCGCGCGAGACATTGAGCGGCAGATCGTTGGAGTCAACAAGGCCGCGCACGAAGCGCAGGTAGCGCGGAAGCAGCTTCTCGGCGGCGTCCATGATGTAGACGCGCTGGACATAGAGCTTGACCCCGTGCTGGGCGCGCTCGCGGTCCCACAGATCGAATGGCGCCCGCTTCGGGATGTAGAGCAGCGTCGTGTACTCGTATTTGCCCTCGACGTGGTTGTGCGTCCACAGGAGCGGATCGTCGAAGTCGTGGGCGATGTGCTTGTAGAACTCGCGGTGCTCCTCGTCGGAGATGTCCTTCTTCGCCCGCTTCCACAGCGCCGAGGCTTGGTTGATCGTGGTCCACTCCCCGGTGCGACTGCCCTCGTCGTCGGTGGCGGGCATCTGGATCGGGAAGGCGACATGGTCGGAGTACTTGCGGATGACTTGCTGCAAGCGGTTCTCATCGGCGAACTCGGCGCAGTCCTCGCTGAGATGCAGCACCACGTCGGTCCCCTGCTCCTCGCGATGCCCCTGCTCCAGCGTGAACGTGCCGCTGCCATCGGACGACCACTTGACGGCCTCGTCGGCGCCGCTGAGCGCGTGGCGCGTGATCAGCTCCACCTGATCGGCGACCACGAAGGCCGAGTAGAACCCCACACCAAACTGGCCGATGAGCTCGGCGTCCTTCTTCTGATCACCGGTGAGCTTGTCCAGAAACGCCTGCGTACCCGACTTGGCAATCGTGCCGATGTTGTTGATGACGTCATCGCGCGTCATGCCGATGCCGTTGTCGCTGACGGTCACCGTACGCGCGTCGGCGTCGAAGTCGACGCGGATACGCAGATCGGCGGCGGCCGACGCCAGGTTGTCGTGGGTCAACGCCTCGAAACGCAGCTTGTCGCAGGCGTCGGATGCGTTGGAGATCAGCTCGCGCAGGAAGATGTCGCGATTCGAGTAGAGCGAATGGATGACCAGCTTGAGCAGCTGGTTGACCTCCGCCTGGAACTGATGCGTCTCGGCCTGGGTACCCGCGCTCGACATGGGCGCGCCTCCTCCGTCGTTGTGATTGTGGATGTGTCCACAGCAGATGGGGTTGCCACCCGTTTTTTCAACCCCGCCCGCGCGCACAGCGCCACGGGCCTGGCCGCTATCGGGTGGCTCGATGCTCGTGCTCGACCAGCCAGCGCTTGAACGCGACGTCATCGGCGCCGGCGTGTGAGCCACCGTAACCGCCGAGGCCGTTCGCGGCGACGACGCGATGGCAAGGCACCACGATGGGCACGCGATTGGCGCCGCAGGCCGCCCCCACTGCGCGTGGGCTCGAGCCCAGCTCGCGGGCGAGATCGCCGTAGGTGATGACATCGCCGACCGGGATCGCCAGCAAGGCCGCACGCAGGCGCTGTTGAAAACGGGTGGGCGCCGGGGTCAACGGCAGATCGAATGCAAAGCGCGGATCGTTGAACCAGGCGCGCAGCTGGGCGATGACGCGCTCGCCGAGTGCGTCTTCGGGGCCGCGCTCCGGGCCCGGGTCGAGCCGAGCGATGGTCGCCAGCGCGCCTCCGTCAAGGCGCACCAGGAGCCGACCCGCCGGGCTGGACCACCGAAACTCGGAGATCACCGCCCGTCCGAGGCGGGCGCAGCGGGCACATCAGCCTCAGCGGCCTCGCGCAGGCCGAGTTTGTGCAGGCGGCGGCGCAGCGTCGTTCGGCGTTCCTCGCTTTCGGTGACCGAAAGCAGATGACGAAAGATACGGCGTGCGTCGCCGACCAGGCCGGCCTCGGCGAGCATGCGTGCGGCGTGATAGCGCGCCGTCTGGCCCCACTGATCGCCCGCTCGGCCCTCCACCAGCAGCGCCGAGCGCATGTAGAGCTCGGCCGCGCGGGCATAATCCTCGCGCGCCTCGTGCGACTCGGCCTGCCAGTACAGCAACTCACGCTTGCGCTGCCCCGGGGGCTCGCGCCGCGTGAGTCGCTGGAGGAGCTCGAGCGCCTCGGCGTGGTAGCCCCCGCCTTGTAGGTCGAAGATCACTTGCAACAAGCGGTCGAGGCGGTCGCCCCCCAGGCGTGGGTAGTCGTCGAGCAACGCCTCCAACGCCGCGAAGCCGTCCTCGGCGCGCCCGCCCAGGATCAGAACACGCGCGCGCGACGTGCCCCACTCGAATGCCCCCACGCCCTCGGGTGGCTCATCCAGGTCGGCGAACAAACGGCTGGCGAGCTCCACATCGTCGCGCGCGAGGGCGTCGTCGACCAGGCTGTGGCGCACCTGGGCCGGGATGTCGCTCGTCTCGGGATAATGCGATGCGTCGAGGTACGCCCGGTGTGCCAGGTACATACCCGGACCACTGTCGCCGATGCGCTGGATCAGGCCCTCGTGGGCGCGGCGCCGTGCGGTGGGCTCGCCCTTGCGCGCGAGCAAGGCCAGAAGCGCGCGCGCGCGCACCGGATATTCGGGCTCGGCCGCTTGCACGGCCTCGAACCAGGCCTCGTCATCACCAATGAGCAGCTCATGCTCGTTGGCGTACCAGCGTGCGAGCTCGAGCCAGGCCTCCCACAGGGCGTCGCCGCTCATGCGGAAGAGCTCGTCCTCGGGGGATAGCCGATGGGCCGCTGCCGCGGCGCGCTCGGTCGCCAATGCCACGTCGACGGGGGTCTGGCCCGCCTTCGCGGCGACGAACCAGAATCGGGCGCGCGCCGCCGCAGTGCCCGCATCGTCTCGGGCGGCACGCCGGGCCTCCTCGGCAATGGCAGCGGCGTCGCTACCGCCCTCGCTGCGCAGGCGCGCGAGCAGCGTCAGTGCCCTTGCGGCGGGCGAGGACGGGGCTCGACTGCGCAGGTGCTGGGCGGCCTCGTCGGCGCGCCCGGCCCGCAACAGGACCCGGGCCCGCAGGCTCGCCCATTGCGCCTCGGGATCGGGATAATCCTGATCGAAGCGCCGCATCGCGGTGACGGCATCGTCGACCTCATCCCCGACGAGATAGCTCTGGACGATGGCACGGCGCCAGGCGCGCATGGCGTCGACGTCCGCGTCATCGCCGCTGCGCCAGAGGAGCTGGCGCAAACGCTTGCGCGCCGCGGCGGCCTCACCGAGCTGGAGATGGAATCGGGCCTGGCGATGCTCAGCCCAGCGGTCGAAAACGGCGGGCAGATGGGTCGGGCGCTCCGCCAGGCGCTCAAGCGCCCGGCGCCAGGCACGGGCCTCGGTGAGCAACTGGATGCGCGCGCGCTCCCAAGCGATCCACTGCCGGGGGCGATCGGCGGCCGCCGGCTGGACCTCGTCCATCAATTGCAGCGCCAGCCCCGTCGCCCCGGAGCGCGCCATCCGGACGAGCTCGGCGCGGCTCTGGGTCGGCGCCGCTACCGTGCCGCCAGCGAAGGCAAGCAAGCACAACGCCACGAGGCATCGCCGCAGCAATGCCGCGCCCCCCGCGCTCGACTCGCGGTTCACTGGCGCCGAACCGGCGACCGGCTCACTTCTTGGTGAGCTTTTCCTTGATGCGGGCGGCCTTGCCACTCAGCCCGCGCAAATAGTAGAGCTTGGCCTGGTGGACGTCGCCGCGGCGCTTGACCTTGATATCGGCAATCTGGGGACTGTAGGTCTGGAACACGCGCTCGACACCCTCGCCGTGGGTGGTCTTGCGCACCGTGAACGACGAGTTCAACCCGCGGTTGCGCTTGCCGATGACGACACCCTCGAACGCCTGGAGACGCTCACGGTTGCCCTCACGCACGCGCACCGAAACACTGACCGTATCGCCGGAGCCGAAATCCGGGATCTCCTTGGTCATCTGCTCGGCTTCGATCTCTTTTATGATGTCAGTCATCACCGTCTACCCCTTGGGACTCATCCGCCGGCCCGTGGCCTCCCCGGTGCTCGGCTATAAATTCGCTTAGCAGGCGCTCATCCCGCGGCGACAAGTCGCTGTCGGCCAGCAGATCCGGCCGCCGCAACCAGGTGCGACCGAGCGACTGCTTGCGCCGCCAACGCGCGACCGCCGCATGATCCCCCGAACGCAACACGGGTGGCACGCCCTCGCCATCGACGCTCTCGGGCCGCGTGTACTGCGGCCCCTCCAGCAATCCGTCGCTGAACGAATCGGCGGCCGCCGATTGATCATCGCCCAGCGCGCCCGGCAGCAACCGCACAACGCCGTCGATGACCGCCATCGCCGCGAGCTCACCGCCCGAAAGGACGAAGTCGCCCAGCGACCATTCCTCGTCGATCTCGGCGGCGAGGGCCCGCTCGTCGATCCCCTCGTAGCGCCCCGCGAGCAGAATCAACCCGGGCGCTCGGGCGAAATCGGCCAGCGCCCGCTGCGTCAGCGGCCTGCCCTGGGCGCTGAGGAAGATCCGGCGCGCACCTCGAGGCGCCGCCTCCCGCGCCCGGCGCAACGCGGCCTGCACCGGCGGTGCCTTCATGACCATTCCCGGGCCGCCCCCGAAGGGCCGCTCGTCGACCGTGCCATGCCGGTCACTGGTCTCGCAGCGCGGATCCCAGGTCCGCAGCCGCAAGAGCCCGCGCTCCGCCGCTCTTGCAATCACCCCGTGCTGCGCGACCGAGGCCACGAACTCGGGGAACAGCGTGACGACATCGACCCGCAAGCTAGAAGTCCGGGTCCCAGTCGACTACGACGCGTCCCTGCTCGGGCTCGACCGCGCACACGACCTGCTCCGTCTCCCACGGGATGAGGCGCTCGCGGTCACCACGGACCACGAGTACATCGTTCGCGCCCGTCTCCAGCAGGTAATCGATTCGCCCGAGGGCCACCCCATCAGTGGTCTCGACGTCGAGGCCCTCGAGGTCGGCCCAGTACCATTCGTCCGCATCGAGCTCGGGCAACTCGTCTCGGTCGACGGCGACACCCGCGTGGCGCAGCGCAGCTGCCCCATCCCGGTCGGTCACGCCCGCGAGGCGGACCAACAACCCCTTGGGTACCTGGGCCACCTCAGCGACCTCGTAAGCGACCGGGTTATTCAGCCTACCCACCAGCCAGCGGTCGAATTCGAGGATCGCGGCCGGCGGGCGCGTCCATGACTGCACCCGAACCCAGCCGCGCACCCCGTGCGGTGCGCCGATCCGTCCGAGCGCGACGGGGCGCATGCCGGTCTCAGCTGGCGCTGTTGGCGGCCCGGCGCTGCTCCTTGACGAGGCTGGCGACGCGGTCGCTCATCTGCGCGCCATCGGCGACCCAGCGATCGATCTTGTCGAGATCCAGCCGCAGGCGCATGGATTGGCCGCGCGCCACCGGATTGAACAACCCGACGCGCTCGATCACCCGACCGTCGCGCGGGCTCTTGTTGTCGGTGACGACGACGTCGTAGAAGGGTTTCTTCTTCCGGCCGCCGCGGCTGAGTCGAATCGATACCATCGGCTCGCAAACCTCCGTCGAAATCGAGTCCCGGCGACCTGGCCGCCGGACGTAAGCGCGTGATTGTACGCGATGTGGGCGTGTGTGAACAGTGGCGCCCCGGGCTCGACGGCCCGAGGCCCCGGCCCGCGTGAGCGCGGGCCGCTAGCCCCCCATCCCGGGCGGCATCTGGCCGCCGCCCATCGAGCGCATCATCTTCTCCATGCCGCCCTTCTTGCCCGCCTTTTTCATCATCTTGGCCATTTGCTGGTGCTGCTTGAGCAAGCGGTTGACGTCTTGCACCCGCGTGCCCGAGCCGGCCGCGATACGGCGCTTGCGCGAGCCATTGATCGTCGCCGGGTAGCGGCGCTCGCGCGGCGTCATCGAGTCGATGATCGCGATCTGGTGCTTCATGTCGCCGACCGCGCCCACCGCTTGCTGGAGCTGCTGCTGCGACATGCCGGCCATACCGGGCATCTTCTCGGCGATCGAGCCGAGTCCCCCCATACTCTGCATCTGGGCGAACTGATCGCGCATGTCGGCCAGGTCGAAGCTCTTGCCCTTCTTGAGCTTCTTCTGCAGCTTCTCCGCCTTGTCGGTATCGACCTGTTGCTGGGCGTCCTCGACCAGGCTGGCGACGTCGCCCATGCCGAGGATGCGCGAGGCGATCCGGTCCGGGTGGAATCCCTCGAGCGCATCCGTCTTCTCGCCCGAGCCGAGGAACTTGATCGGCTTGCCCGTGACCACGCGCACCGACAGGGCGGCACCGCCGCGGGCATCGCCGTCGGTCTTGGTCAGTACCACGCCGGTCAGAGGCAAGGACTCATCGAAGCGCCGGGCCGTCTCCGCGGCATCCTGGCCACTGAGGCTGTCGACGACGAACAAGGTCTCGATCGGCTCAAGCGCGCCGTGGACGGATCGGATCTCGTCCATCATGGCCTCGTCGATGGCCAGGCGCCCGGCCGTGTCGGCGAGCAGCACGTCGAAGCCACCGCGGCGGGCCTCGTCCAGCGCCCCCTTGGCGATCCCGACAGCGTCTTTGGCCTTGTCGACGCCTAGGTAGGTTGCGCCCACCTCGTCGGCGAGTGTGCGCAGCTGATCACGCGCAGCGGGGCGATGAACATCGGCCGAGACCACGGCGACCTTCTTGCGCTCGCGCTCGCCCAGGCGGCGTGCCAGCTTGGCGATCGTCGTGGTCTTGCCCGACCCCTGCAATCCCGCGACGAGCACGACGGCGGGAGGCCGCGTGCGCAGATTGAGCTCGGCGGCCTCACCGCCCATGACCGCGACCAGCTCGTCCTGGACCACCTTGACCAGCATCTGGCCCGGCGAGACCGCGCGGGTGACCTCCTTACCCAGCGCGCGCTGGCGCGCGCGCTCGACGAACTCCTTGACCACGGGAAGCGCGACATCCGCCTCCAGCAGGGCCATCCGGATCTCGCGCATGGTGTCGCGGATGTTGTCCTCGGTGAGACGGCCCTGACCCCGCAGATTCTGCAGCGTGCGGCCCAGACGCTCGGACAGATTGTCGAACAATGCGTAAGCTCCTTCGCGCGGTTCGGGACCGAATCAACGTGTCGATTTCAACCGCCGCACGGGAACGCGAGCGGCGCTCAGAGCAGTGATTATAGCCGGAAGGACTCGCCTCCCTGAAGGCGATGGAGGCGATAATCGGGGAGTGCGGCCTCCAGCTCGGCCATGGTCCGGTCTTCGTAGCCCGCTTTCAGGTGGGTTACCGCGATCGGCGGGCGGGTTTCGAGCTTGGCGAGGTCGTGCGCGAGCAAGGCGGGACAATAATGCTTGGCGAGGTTGGCCAGCCTATGCTCGCTATCGGGAAAGCCCACCTCGACGATCAACATATCGAGCGGGCCCGCACGGTTGAGCGCTGCCCAGAGCGTGTCGTTGGTGCTGGTGTCGCCCGAGAAGCAAAACGCGCCTGAGCCATCCGAGCAGTGATACGCGACCGCCGGCACCGTATGGTCCACGCCGATGGCCTCGAACCGGCGGGCGCCGACGCGCTGGACCTCGCCCACCTCGATGGGCTCGAAGCGCAGGGCGGGTGACTCCGGGTCGGGCAGCTCCGTGAAATCGGGCCAGATCTCGTCGTTGAAGAGGTGGCGGCGCAAAGCGTCGATGGTCGCCTGCTGCGCATGCACGACCAGCGGTTCCTCGCGCGTGTCGAGCAGGGCATCGACGAGCAACGGGATGCTGGCGACGTGATCGAGGTGCGAATGCGTGATGAAGACGTGGTCGATACGCAGCATTTCGTCGTAGGTCAGATCGCCCACACCGGTGCCCGCATCGATGAGAACGTCGTCGTCGACCAGAAAGGCCGAGGTCCGGAGCCCGAGCCCGAAGCCCCCGCTGCATCCCAACACCCGCAGCCGCATCGATCGTCTGGTCCCCCCGAAGGATGTCGTCGCATCGTAGCAAGTCTAGCCGGCGCCGCCATCGTGTGGTGTGTGAACTGCGTCACACCAGGCGGGGGCAACGTGGCTGGTCAGGGCGAACGCGGGCCCACCCGCTCGGCCAGGCCCGCAAGCGCCGCCACCGGGTCGCTCGCCTCGGTGACCGGGCGGCCCACCACGAGGTAGTCGGCCCCGGCGGCGACCGCCTCCTCGGGCTCGAGCGTGCGACGCTGATCGTCGGCGGCGCCCGTCGAGGGGCGAATCCCCGGGGTCACGAGCACGAATGCGTCGCCGTGGTGCCGGCGCAGCTTCTGCGCCTCGCGCGCCGAGCAGACGACACCGTCGCAGCCCGAGGCCGCCGCGAGCCCCGCCATGCGCTCGGCGAGGCCGGCCGCGGTATGGCCGACACCCAGCTCGGCCAAATCATCATCGCCCAGGCTGGTGAGCACCGTGACGGCAAGCAGATACGGCCGCGCCCCCGATGCTTGATCCACGGCCGAGCGAGCCGCCTCGAGCATCCGGCTCCCGCCCAGGGCATGGACGTTGACCATCCACACCCCGAGCTCGGCGGCGCAGCGGCAGGACGCGGCAGCGGTTCGCGGGATGTCGTGGAATTTGAGGTCGAGAAAGACCTCGAAACCGCGCTCCATGCAGCCCGCCACCCAGTCCGGGCCGGCGCGCGTGAACAGCTCACTGCCGACCTTGAGGCGACACAATCCCGGATCGAGGCGCTCGACCAGCGCATCGGCGGCGCCCGGGTCGGCGTAATCGAGGGCGACGATGATGCGCGGCTCGCCGGCCAAGTCACTCCCCCTCGATACCGATGATCGGCTTCACGGTATTCCACTTTTGGCAGCTTGGACACTGCCAGTGCAACACTTTCCCCTGCAGCCCGCATTGATGGCAGTGGTAGATCGGTTTCGACTCGATCAGGCGATCGAGCATGTCGAGGACGACCTCGGTACCGGGCCGGCTCGCCTCGCTCGCGCGCTCGAGCTCCTCGGCCACCCAGTCGCGCAGGCCCCGCAGCGAGGGGCGTTTGAGGATCTGCTCGCGGAAGAAATCGCGCGCCGCCTCTTCGCCCTCGCGTTCGCGGATCAAGCGTGTCGCGGCACGAATCACCGAGAAGCCGTTATAGCGCCCGCGCAATTGCTCGATGTAGCTGTTGAGTACCGAGGGGTGCTCGGCCTTCGCCAACGCATCCAGTAATCGCTCGATGACCTCGGGCATGAACGCCGGATCCTGGGACTCGACCCGCCGGTACGCACGCACCGCTTGGCGGTATTGCCCCTGCTGCATGGCGAAGTCACCGTCGAGGATGCTCGCCCGCACACAGTTGGGGTCGGCCCCCAACGCCTTGGCGGCATACTTGCGCGCCGTTTTGGTGCGGCCCGAACGGTGCTCGCGTGTGGCCAACTCGCACCAATAGTGCGCGATGACATCGCCCTTGGTGTCGCCGCCCTCACGCTGGAGCTTCTTGGCCGTATCGATCGCGGCATGCCACTCGCCCTCGCGCTCGTAGATCGTCAGCAGCTGGCGCGAGGCCTCGACCACGTGCATGCGCGTGCGCACCAGCTCCGAGAACAAACCCTCGGCTCGATCCAGCACGCCCGCACGCATATAGTCACGCGCCAACTCGAGCAGCGCATAGGCGCGATTCTCTTTCGACAGATTGGGTCGGGCGATGAGGTTCTGATGGAGCCGAATGGCACGGTCGACCTCGCCGCGGCGCCGAAACAGGCTGCCGAGTGCGAGGTGGGTCTCGATGGTCTCCGAGTCGACCTCGACCAGGCGGATGAACACATCGATCGCCTGATCGGGCTGCTCATTGAGAACGTAGTTGAGCCCGCGGAAGTAGTCGTTGGAGGGGCGTGTCTCGGGTGTGCCGTCGCCACGGCGTTTGCCGCTGCGCCGACCCGCGAGCCACCCGCTGGCGGCCGCGACCGGCAGCAACAGCCAGAGCAATTCGAGCACGATCAGGCCATCCGTAAACGCGCTATCACCCGATCCGGTTCACGAACTCGAGCCGCCGCGTGCGCCCACGGTCATGACCGTCCGAGCAAGCGGCACCTGCGGGTGAATGACGGCGTCACTGTTCCTCTTTCTCGAGATCGAGCGGGAGCGTATTCACCCGCTCGCGAAGTTCCTTGCCAGGCTTGAAGTGCGGCACATACTTGCCGCGGAGCACCACGGCAGCGCCCGATTTCGGATTGCGGCCCATGCGCGGTGGGCGGTAGTGCAGGCTGAAGCTGCCAAACCCGCGGATCTCGATGCGCTCGCCGCTGGACAGCGACTGGCTCATGGTCTCGAGAAGCCCCTTCACGGCCAACTCGACATCCCGATACGCCAAATGGCTCTGTTTACGCGCCAGCGCGTCGATCAGTTGGGACTTGGTCATACAGCAGCACTCGGCGGCGTTGGACAGCGGCCGGCTCCCGATCCGGGAGCCGGCCCATTGATTTACTCTTTGTCCGAACCGATCTGCTCTTTGAGCAGATCACCCAGGGTCGGCGTGCCACCGCCCTCGGACTGATTGTAATCGCTGACCGCGGCCTTATCCTCGTCGTCTTCCTTGGCTTTGATCGACAGATTGACGGTACGGCTCTTGCGGTCCAGGCCGATGAATTTCGCCTCGACTTCGTCGCCCTCGTTGAGCACGCTGCGCGCATCCTCGACGCGATCACGCGAGAGCTCGGTCGCGCGCAGGATGCCCTCGATGCCGTCGCCCAGGTCGACCGTCGCCGCCTTGGGATCGACCTCGGTGACCGTGCCGGTGACGATGCTGCCCTTGGGATAGGCGGCGACGAACTCGGCGAACGGATCCTTGTCCAGCTGCTTCACGCCCAGCGAGATGCGCTCACGCTCCGGATCGACCGACAGCACCAAGGCCTCGAGCTCCTCGCCCTTGCGGTACTTGCGCACGGCCTCCTCGCCCGCCTCGCTCCACGACAGATCGGACAGGTGGATGAGCCCGTCGATGCCGCCTTCCAGGCCGATGAAGACGCCGAAGTCGGTGATCGACTTGATCTTGCCGCGCACGCGGTCGCCTTTGTTGTGGGTTGCCGCGAACTCTTCCCAGGGGTTGGCCTGGCACTGCTTGATGCCCAGCGAGATCCGGCGGCGCTCCTCGTCGAGGTCGAGGATCATGACCTCGACCTCGTCGCCGATGGCGACGACCTTCGAGGGACTGACGTTGCGGTTGGTCCAATCCATCTCCGAGACGTGGACCAAGCCCTCAACACCCTCCTCGATCTCGACGAAGCAGCCATAGTCGGCGATGTTGGTGACCTTGCCGAACAGGCGCGTGCCCACGGGGTAGCGCCGCGCGATATCCACCCAAGGGTCCTCGCCGAGCTGCTTGAGGCCCAACGAGACACGGTTACGCTCGCGGTCGAACTTGAGCACCTTGACCTCGAGCTCTTGGCCCACCTCGACGACCTCAGAGGGGTGCTTGACCCGCTTCCAGGCCATATCGGTGATGTGCAGCAGCCCGTCGATGCCACCCAGATCGAGGAAGGCGCCGTAATCGGTGAGGTTCTTGACCACGCCCTTGATGGTTTGTCCTTCCTGGAGGTTCTTGAGCAGCTCCTCGCGCTCGGCGCTGTACTCGCTCTCAACCACGGCGCGGCGCGAGACAACCACGTTGTTGCGCCGTTGATCGAGCTTGATGACCTTGAACTCGAGCTCCTTGCCCTCGAGGTAGCTCGTATCACGCACAGGGCGCACGTCGACCAGCGAGCCCGGCAGGAACGCCCGGATGCCGTTGAGATCGACCGTGAAACCGCCCTTGACCTTGCCCGTGATGTGACCCTTGACGGTCTCGCCCGCCTCGTAGGCCTCCTCCAGGCGCGACCACGCCCGCAGGCGCCGCGCCTTCTCGCGCGAGACACGGGTTTCGCCGAAGCCATCCTCGACCGCGTCCAGCGCGACCTCGACCGTATCGCCCACGTTCACGTCGAGCTCACCGTTTTCGTCGGTGAACTGGCTCGCGGGGATGACGCCTTCGGACTTCAGTCCGGCGTTCACGATCACCAGGTCGTCGCGCACGTCGACGACGGTGGCCATCAGCAGTGAGCCCGGACGCATGTTGGTCTGCGTCAGGCTTTCTTCGAACAGTTCGGCGAAACTCTCAGTCATTCAGTTGGAACCTTGGGTATATGATCACGCTTGCGCGCGCCCGCCAGCACGTCCTTCGGCTCGACGGATTGCCATTATAGAAATCGGGCGCTGCCTGCGCCCGCCCCGAGTGGACACTCGCACCACTCCAAACAAATCGGCCCCGCTACAGTACACGCCGGGCCCGTTCGAGTACCTCGCCTGTCACCGACTCCGCCGAACGCTCGGTCGAATCGATGACCACGGCATCGTCGGCTGCCGCCATGGGCGACGCCCCGCGCTCCGCGTCCTGCGCGTCACGCGCCTCGATATCTTGCAAAAGGTCGGCGAGACTAGCATCAATGCCCTTTTCGCTCAACTGCTTATGTCGTCTCTCGGCACGCTCCCCCGCGCTCGCGGTGAGAAAGACCTTGAGCTCGGCATCGGGGAAAACGACCGTGCCCATATCGCGACCGTCGGCGACCAGCCCGGGCGGCTGGCGAAAATCGCGTTGGCGCTGCAGCAGCGCCTCGCGAACGCCAGGCTCCGCGGCGACCTTGGACGCGTTCATGCCGACCGCCTCCGCGCGGATGGCCTCGGTTACGTCGTCGCCGTCGAGCACGATCCGGGTGGTGCCATCGGCGCCCGGCTCGAAGCGAGGCTGCATGCGGGCAGCGGTGCGGGCCAGCGCGTCGGCATCGTCGAGATCCACGTCGGCCGTGCTAGCGGCCAACGCCGTCAGCCGGTACAGCGCGCCCGAGTCGAGCAAATGGAAGCCGAGCGCGGCCGCGACCCGCTGGGCGACCGTCCCCTTGCCCGAGCCGCTGGGACCATCGACACAGACGACCGGCGCCCCGGTGTGCTCACGCGCCATCGCCACGCGCCTCCTCGATGCGTAACCCCGCTTGCTGCGCCAGTCTCGCGAATCCGGGAAACGAGGTCTCCACGTTCGCGCAGTCGGTCACCCGAATGGGGCCCTCGGCGACCAGCCCGGCCATGGCGAGGCTCATCGCCACGCGATGATCGCCGTGACTGGCCACGCTAGCGCCGCGGATCGGCCCGCCGTCGATCGTCAGGCCGTCCTCGGCGACCTCGGTGGCCACCCCGAGGCGCTCGAGGCCCGCTGCCATGACCGCAATCCGATCGGACTCTTTGACGCGCAGCTCTTGCGCCTCCTGTACAACAGTGCGCCCGTGCGCGCAAGCGGCGGCGATGAACAACGCCGGGAACTCGTCGATCGCCCGCGGCACGAGCTCGACCGGGACCTCGATCCCGCGCAATGGGGCATGGCGCACGCGCAGATCAGCGACCGGCTCGCCCCCGACCTCGCGCTCGGCGAGCACCTCGATATCGGCACCCATCATGCGCAGGATCTCGACGACGCCGGTTCGGGTGCGATTCCAGCCGACGTGCTCGAGCACCAGATCGGCGCCGGGGGCGATGGTCGCGCCCACGAGGAAGAACGCCGCCGATGAGATATCGCCCGGGACGTCGACGGCGCGGGCGCGCAGGCGGCCGCCGCCCGTGACACAGCAGCTCTGGCCCTGGCGCTCGACCGGGTAGCCGAAGCCCTCGAGCATGCGCTCGGTGTGATCGCGCGTCTCGCCGGGCTCGTGGACGCACGTGCGCCCGTGGCCATAGACGCCCGCCAGCAGGATCGCCGACTTGAGCTGGGCGCTCGCCACCGGCGCCTCGAAGTCGATCGCGGCGAGCGGGCGCCGGCCCGAGATCCGCAACGGCGGTGTGCCACGATCCGAGGTCTCGATGGTCGCGCCCATGCGCTCGAGGGGTTCGGTCACCCGCCGCATGGGCCGGCGCGACAGCGACGCGTCGCCCGTCAGCACACTGGCGAACGGCTGACCCGCCAGCACACCCGCAAACAGGCGCATGGCCGTGCCGGCGTTACCCAGATCGAGCGCGTCCCCGGCAGCGCACAAGCCCTCGATCCCGACACCGTGGATGACCAGGCGCCCCTCGCGGGGATGCTCAACGGCGACACCGAGGGCGCGCAGCGCCGTCAGGGTCGCCAACGCGTCGACGCCCTCGAGGAAACCGTCGATCTCGGTGACGCCGTCGGCCAGCGCACCCAGGATGACCGCCCGGTGCGAGATCGACTTGTCACCCGGAACGCGCAAGCGCCCCGTGAGGGTGCCCCCGGGGGCGACATCGAAGTGGATCGGAGAGCTCATGAGCAGAACCGGTCGCGTGCGTCCTTGGCGCGCTGGAAGCGTTGCATCATCCCCGCACTATCGCTCGTGCGGACCTCTTCGGTCAGCGCATCCAGATCCTCGCGGTAGGCGCGCAGCGCCTCGAGCAAGGCGTCACGGTTCGCCAGGCAGATGTCGCGCCACATCACCGGATCGCTCGAGGCGATGCGGGTGAAATCGCGGAAACCACCGGCGGCATAACGGAACACGGCGGCCGGGTCCTCGCCGCGGGCCAGCGCATCAACCAGGCCGAACGCGAGCATGTGCGGCAGATGGCTAGTGGCCGCCAGCAAATGGTCATGCGCGTCGATCCCGAGGCGCTCCGTGTGCGCCCCCATGCGCTGCCACATGGCCTCGACCCGGCGGATCGCCGCCTCGCGGCACTCGTCGGTGGGCGTGAGGATCACGCGCCGATCGCGGAACAGATCGGGCATCGCCGCGGTCACGCCAGAGCGCTCCGTACCCGCGATGGGATGGCCCGGCACGAAATCCGCCAGTGTGCCGAGGATCCGGCGGGCATCGTCGACCACACTGCCCTTCACACTGCCGACATCGGTAACGGTCGTGCCCGCCTGCAAGCCCGGCGCGATCGCGCGCATCACCGCCTGCATCGCGCCCATGGGCACCGCCAACACGACGATATCCGCCTCGGCGGCGGCTGCCGCCGCATCGGTGACGCCCCGGTCGATCGCGCCGAGCTCGCTCGCCTCAGCCAGCGTCGCGGGCTCGAGCCCCACGCCGACGATCTCCCCCGTGTGACCGGTTGCGCGCAGCGCCAGCCCCATCGAGCCCCCGATGAGGCCCACACCGCAGATGACGACGCGCTCGCTCATGCGCTCAAGACCTCGGCCATCGCCTCGAGCACACGCTCGTTTTCCTGGGCCGTACCCACGGTCACACGCAAATGGTTGGGTAGCTCATAGCCGCCCACCGGGCGCACGATCACCCCGCGCGGCAGCAACGACTCGAACACCGCCTGCCCGGGCCGACCGACGTCGACGCTAACGAAGTTCGCCACCGACGGAATCGGCGTCAGCCCGAGTGCGCGGAATCCCGATTCGAGCTGGGCCAAGCCCGCGCTGTTGATGGCCACACTCTCCGCCATGAAGGCCTCGTCGGCTAGCGCGGCCTCGGCCGCCGCCAAAGCGGCCGTGTTGACGTTGAACGGATGGCGCACCCGGTTGAGCAGGTCCGCGATGGCGCGCGACGACACCGCACAGCCGCAACGCAGACCGGCCAGGCCGAAAATCTTCGAGAACGAGCGCGTGACGACCAGGCTGGGATGGTCGGGCAGCCACTGCATGGCTTGCGGGAAATCGCTTGCCTCGACGCACTCGGCGTAGGCCTCGTCGACAACGACGATCGCATGGTCGGGCACGCGTGCGAGCAGGCGCGCGAGCGCGTCGCCGTCGACCCACGTACCGGTCGGATTGTTCGGATTGGCGACGAAGACCACGCGCGTGTCGGCGTCCACCAGTGCCGCCATGGCATCGACGTCATGGCCGTACGGCGCGCCGGGGTCGTCGCTGGGGAGCGGCTCCGCCACGCGGGCCTCGGCACCCGCGATCGCGGTGACAATCGGATAGACCGCAAACGCGTGGCGCGAGAACACCGCGTTGCGCCCCGGCGCCAGGAAGGTGCGCGCGACCAGATCGAGCACGTCGTTGGAGCCGTTGCCCAGCGTGATGGCGTCGGGCTCGACGCTGTGGCGCGCGGCCAGGGTCTCGCGCAGCTCGGTGCCGTTGCCGTCGGGGTAGCGATGGCAGCTCGCGACGGCCTGCTGGGCCGCCTCGAGCGCCTTCGGGCTGGGTCCGCGCGGATTCTCGTTGGAGGCGAGCTTGACGATCGAATCGGGCGCCAGCCCGTACTCACGCGCCAGGGTCTCGATCGGCTTGCCGGGCTCGTACGGCGCCAGGCCCTGGATGCCCGGCAAGGCTAACGAATACGGATCACAGGCCATCGGCTACACGTTCCTACTGGGTTTGGAGAGTGTTTACAAAAAATGCAAGCCACCGACATTACAATCAATGGCGATCGCTGCCGCCAGTAGTCGAGGCCTCGGCGCCGGTTGTTGCTTGGGGCTGTAGCGGCCGGCGTGGTCGGTCAGTCGCTTTGGCGCCGCATCCCGCGATTGGCGTGTCAGGTCGCAAAAACCGGCCTACGAAACGTGTAGGCCGGATTGCGTTCCCTCGAGGGCTTCGATGGCGCGTGGGCCATGTCGGTTCGATGGTTGTGTCGCCGTAGGGCACCCCAAACGCCATCCGGCG
>CAYUKN010000023.1:0-26848 GCA_964445325.1 uncultured Ectothiorhodospiraceae bacterium | reverse complement strand
CGACGTCCTCGAGGCCGCCGTCGACGCCGGGTGTGCTGTTCGGCGTCGAAGTAATGGTCACGGTCGTATCCGCGCCGTTCATGCGGAACAGCCCCAGGACGTTGCCCACACGATCGACCACGGCGATCGTCGCGTCGGCGTTGCGCGCGCTGGCCTCGGCCACGGCCTGGGCGATGATGCGCTCGACGTCGCCGGTCTGCAGCCGCGTCGGTGTGTCCTGGCAGTTGCCGCTGCAGCTGCCCGAGGCGGCATCGCCCGTGCCCGCGGCCCCGGGCCGCGAGCCCCCGTCGCACGCGCTGAGGAGGAGCACGAGCGCCAGGGCGGGCGCTCCTGCGAGCCAACTGGTGCGCGTCATCCCGCTCAATGCGTGTTCCCCGTCATGGTGAGTTCGTCGCGTGTGTGGAACCCGTGGCAGTCGACACAGCGCGAGGTGATGCGCGCGTGCGAATCCTCGTCGCCGTGGCACTGCTGGCATGTCGCCGAGCTCGGCATGAGCACGTCGGAGCTCGTCTCGGAGTCCGAGGCCGCGTGGCACTCGCTGCATTCCATCGCGGTATGCGGATCGTGGCTGAAGCGCGCGCGCGGATACCACTCGGCGGTCAGGGCCACGGGCTCGATGTCCCATTGCGGGCCGTCATCGGCGCCCTCGGTGCGCTCGACGTCGTGGCAGGTCGTGCACGTGCGGTATTCGATGACCTCGGTGGCGACCTCGGCGGCCTTGGCGTTGGCCCAATCGAGCGCCGCCCGGCGCTCCTCGCGGTCGAGCTCGCGTTGCGCCGGGCGCCGCTGACGCACGACCTCCGGCGCCCGGTCGGCGTCGTCACCGCTGTAGCCGCCGCCGAGGGCGATCCGTGCGTAGTATTGGTCGAGGGTGTCCAGGATCTCGTCCGGATCGCCGTGCGGGAGCTCGCGCTTGGCGTCACGTGGCTCGAAGTTGAGCTGGTGGCACGACTGGCAATCCTGCTCGAAGGTGATCGGATCCATGTCGGCCCCCGACTGATCGGGCTCGTGGCAGTCGGCGCACGCCAGCACCTGCTTGCCCTCGGGGCTCTCGAGGCCGCTCTCGTCGAGATGGACGTCGTGTGGGAAGACGAGCCCGTTTTGCTCCTGCAGCGGCTGATCCATGCGCAGCCGGCTCCAGGTGAACGGCGCCTCGCCGTCGGGGGTGCGCGCCACCAGGCGGATGCGGAACTCGGGGTGGCGCTCGGGGCCGAAGCCGGAGACGGACCGGATGTCGGTGCCGGGCATGCGCTCGCGGGGCTCCGTGTGGCACCCCGTGCACAGCTTCTGATCGGTCATGATCAATGCCTCCGAGCCGTTGTGCTCGACATGGCAGTCCGCGCAGCGCTGCTCGGACAGGCCCGAGACCCGCAGTAGCTCGGCATCGTCGCTGTGGTGGGGTTGGTCGGCGTGGCAATCGGCGCAGGCCGCGTTGGTGACGCGCTGGAACGCCTCGCGGTGGCACGCCTGGCATTGCTGGCCGAAGAAGCGGTGGGACCGACTCATCGGCCCGCTGTCCCACAGATGGTCGCCACCGGCGAGGCGCCAGTCGAAGCCCGATCGCGATTGGCTCTCGAACTGCTGCATGCCCACCTGGGTGGGCTCGCGATCGTAGATCTGGGTGAAGGGCACCACCAGCCCCAGGCCGATCACGACCAGAAAGAGGAACCAGGCCCAGGGTCGCCGCCGCAACCCGGCCGCTTGCAGTGACGTCGCGCCCACGGCCGTGGGCTCGCCACGCTCGGCCTGGGCCTCCTCAATCTCGAGCGCTACGTCGTAGCCACGCGGGGGCCGCTTCACGCGGATCGTCGAACGGCCGATGGTGACCACATCGCCGAATTCCACGACCCCCGCCTGGTTGGTTCGGCCGTTGATCTGGACGCCGCTGGGTGTGCGCGCCTGCAGGGCGAAGCGCTCGTCGGAGGCGGGGCGCAAGACCGCGTGGTGGAGCGCCACGTGGAGATCGGCGAGAAAGATGTCCTGATCGGCACCCCGGCCGATGTCGAGCGCGTGCTTGTCGACCGTGTGCTCGGTGTGGCTGACACCGGCCCGGGCCTTGCGCGTGATGCGACGCAGGAGACAGCGCATGATGGCCTACCAGTACGTGAAGACCGCGACGATATGCGCGGTCAGGGCCGCCAACAGCGCGATCGACAATGGCACATGGATGGCCAGCCAGAACTGCAGCAGTGCCCGGTGCTGGATGTCCTGGTTGAGCCGGCGCACCAGTTGGCGCCGCCGCGACAGGATGTCCATGAGCTGGCGGATCTGGGCGACCTTCTGGCCCGGCTCCGCCTCGGCCATTTGACCCGCCACGAAGCTCATCGTGGATTCGGCGTTCATGATCCGATCGGCCTCACGCTGCTTAATCTTGTCGAGGTCGTCGGTGAGCGTGCGGTTCTTGTCCTCCAGGTACGACTCCGCCCGCTTCTCCTCCTTGTCCGCCTTGCGCGGGCGCCCGCCGCGCAGCTGGGCGAGGATGCCACCGCCCACGGCCGAGTTACCGATCGAGCGCAGCACGATCTGGTGGGTGGCGTCGTCGATCTGGTCGGCGATCTCGACGGCCTGCTGCTCCAATGAGCCGATCTCGTCGAGCATAGCCTGTGGGCTGATGCCGGTACGATTGGCGGTCATCATTTGCGGATAGCGGCGGTAGACATAAACGCCGTAGATGCCGCTGATGACCACGGCCAGCATCAATGCATACGCCAGCGTGTGGATGTTCCAGCCGAACTCGAATGCGCAATGGAGTGTGGCGATCACGACGAGCGCGAGGCCGAAATAGACATGGGCCGAGAGCCAGCCGCGCACCGTGCCCCAGTTGGACTTGAAGCGGCGCTTGCGCACGCCGTACCACAGGAGCATCAGGATGATCGCGGCACCCAGACCACCGAGGCCATAGCCCACCCAGGTGCCGCCGTTGCGGCCACCAATCGGGTCGTAGCCGACGTACGCGGCGATGGCGATCAGCGTCACGGCAACGGCGAGCTTGAGGTAACGGAACTCCCCGTGTGTCAGAAACGACGGCTGCATACACCCTCGACCCCTTGCTTGCCCGGCGCCGGCGGTCGGCGCCCGAGTCCCGACGCGCGCCAGCGATTGGTCCCTCGCCGGCCCCTCGCTCGACTGGATCGCGGCCTCACGCGCGCGCCGTTATTATGCGGTTCGTTGGCAGCGCGATCTGTGGCGGGTTTCACACTTGCGAACTAGTCGTCGTTGCTCACCAGCTCGAAGAAGGACTCGGGGCTCATCCGGATTGCGGCCCCGGTCGGGCATGCGCGCACGCAGGCCGGCCCGCCGGACAGGTCCTTGCACATGTCGCACTTGACCGCCTTCTTGCTCTGATCTTCTTTCTTTTTGGGCTCGAGCTCGTCGCCGGGCTCGGGGCCCAAGCCGGTCAATAGCCAGGTCCACAAGCTCGGCTCGCGCCGGGTCTCGGTGCCCATCCGGATCACGCCGTACGGGCAGTTCTCCTCGCACTTGCCACAGCCGATGCAGGTGTCGTCGATATAGACCTCGCCGCTGGGGTGGCGATGGATGGCATCCGGCGGGCATTCCTTCATGCAGTGGGGATGCTCGCAGTGGCGGCACGAGGTGGGCACGTGCACATTCGCGAACGTCGGACCGGCCTCGCGGTTGAGCCGTGAGACCCCGCCGTGGGTATCGGCGCACGCGCTCTCGCAGTAGTCGCAGCGGATGCAAAGCGACTCGTCGATGAGCAGCACGTCGGTGGCCTCGCCCAGGCCTTGCTCGACGAGGAACGAGATGATGTTGCCCGCCTGGGTCCGGTCCGCCATATCCATGTCGTCGGTCAGGCGCTCTTTGTAGACCTGCTGGACGCGTTGGCGCACGTCGGGGTGCTGCGCCATGAGGCGCTTGAAGGCGTCGCCGTCGAGGCGGATGGTTTCGGTGGCAATCGCCGCGCGCACCGTGGCCGAGCGTGGCGCGTCCGAGACCAGGGCCATCTCGCCGACATATTGGCCCGCCGGCACATAGGCGAGCACGATCTCGCGGCCCCCGATCTCGCGCGACACCGTCACCGAGCCGCGGCGGATGAGCTGCAGGCAGTCGCCGGGCTCGCCCTCGTGGAAAAGGACATCGCCGGCGGCGTACTGCTCGACCGTGGCCGAGCGCACGAGCTCGGCGAGGTCGTCGGTGCTGCAACCCGGCGCGATCTGCGACTGGATCGCGCGCAACAGGAACGATTCCTCGACCACGCGGCGCACGGCCTCGACCGAGTGCATCAGATTGAGCAGCGAGCGTCGCGAGCTCTCGATCACGATGCAGTCGTCGCCGGCGACCACGGTGGCCGAACGCCGCCGTCCCGAGATCAGGCTCATCTCGCCGAAGAACTGCCCCTCCTCGAGCGGGATCGAGGCGCGCGGGGTCTTGGGATCGTTGGGGTCACCCGGCTGGACCTCGACCGAGCCCTGCAGAATCGAATAGATCGAGTTGGTGTAGTCCTTGTAGCGAAAGATCACCTCGCCGCGCTCGGGCGCGTGGATCTCGCTGTCGAGCAGGAACTCGCGCAACTGGAGCTGGGTGATGGGCGCGAGCATGGGGATGCGCTCCTGGATCCAGGCCAGCGTCGCGGGCACGTCGTCGCCGCCCGGGATCGCGGCGAATTTCTCGCGCAGCAGCGGTGTGTCGGCCGGCTCGACATCGTTGCCCTGGATGTACTCGACGACCTCGTGGCCCTGGTTCAGCGCCTGCTTGATCAAGGGATAGCCGGCGAGCGAGCCGATGATGTAGAGGCCCTCGACGTTCGATTCGTAATGCGAGCTCACCTCGGGTACGGCCGCCGGGTCGTCGTTGGGGAAGGTTACGCCGCAGGACTCGACGAAATCGCGTGGCGGGATCGAGCCGAGCCGCGCGATCACCCGGTGCACCGGGATCTCGGCCTTGCCCTCGGGGGTTTCGAGGGTGACCTGGCCGGCGTAGTCGCTATCGTCGCCGAAAGCGTCGATGCGATCGACACCGCTGTCGTAGAAGCACTCCATGGCGACGCGCTCGTCGTCGATGGCCGCCAGGATCGCCTTGTTGTTGGCGTCCTTGGCGCGGGTGAACTCGTCGCGCTTGTTCACGATGATCACGCGATTCTGCTCGACCAGCCCGAGGGCGTTCTCGATCGCGGCGTCGCCGGCGCCGACGACAACGATGGTCTCGTCGCTGTAGGCCCAAGGGTCGTCCAGTTGGTACTGGACGAAGGGCAGGTCGTCGCCGGGGCGCCCGAGCTTGCGCGGGTTGCCCTGGACGCCGATCGCGAGCACCACCGTTTCCGCGCTGACGCGCTCGCCATCGCTCAGGGTGAGCGTGAAATCGCCGCGTTGGCCCGCGATCTGGGTCACGCTGGCGTTGCAGCGCGATTCTGTGCGGTATTCGGTAGCGGCGCGCTCCCACGCTGATAGGATTTCCTCGCGTGGGCCCGGCTCGAACGGTACCGGCGCGCGCAGCGGCAGGACGCTGGGCTCGGCCATGACGAACTTGCCGCGTTGATAGCGCTGGATCGTATGGGCGAAGTGGGGCGCGCCCTCGAGCAGGATGTGCGACAGCCCCAGCTCCGCGGCATGGCAGGCGGCGCTCAAGCCGGCGGGCCCGGAGCCCACGACGGCGACGCGGTATTGTTCCATATGCCCCCCCTCGGGGTGATCCTGGGCCGCAACTCCCGGGCGATCGCGTCACCGCTGGGAACGCGGGATCTTCAGCGGGTATCGTAATGACCCGTTCGGCGTTATTCCTCGCTGCGCCGAGATTGGTCAGGGGAGAGCCAACCGATGGGCACGGACACAACGAGGCTGCTGTCTCGACCTCGCTACACTAGCAAATCGCGAAGGCTGCGCAAGCCGTTCGCGGCGACCTGGCTGGGGATACTGCTGGGTTGGACCGCGGTGGCGGCACTGGCCGGCGAGCGCCCGCCACGACCGCACGCGGGCGACAACAAGCATCTCGGTGTCGCGACCTGCGCGAGCAGCACCTGTCACGGCTCCGCCGAGCCACTGGACGCCTCGCCGGTGCTGCAGAACGAGTATCTGACGTGGCACCGCCGCGACGCCCATGCCGAGTCCTACGAGACCTTGCTGCAAGACGATTCCCAGCGCATGGCACGGCGCTTGGGGATCGAAGCGCCCGAGAATGCCGACGTCTGCCTGGACTGCCACGCCGACAACGTCGCCGAGGCGCGTCGCGGTGAGCGCTTCCAGATCGAGGACGGGATCGGTTGCGAGGGCTGTCACGGTGGCGCCGAGGAATGGATCGATACCCATGCCACCGGCGAGGCGAGCCACGCCGACAACATCGAGCGCGGGATGTATCCGACCGACCGCCCGGGGGCCCGGGCGCGGCTATGCCTCGATTGCCACTACAGCCACCCCGACTCGCGCATGAGCCATCGCCTCATGGCGGCGGGTCATCCGCGGCTGCAGTTCGAGCTGTCGACCTTCAGCCGGATTCAACCGCCACACTATCGGGTCGATGCGGACTATCGCGAGCGCAAGCGCGCGCCCACAGCGGCACAGACCTGGGCCGTGGGCGAGGTCATCGCCGCGCGCAAGACCCTGGAAACGATCCGAGAGGATCTCTATCACGGCGGCACGTTCCCCGAGCTGTACTACTTCGATTGCCAGTCCTGCCACCACGATTTGGCGGATCCCGACTGGGTGGATGCCAGCAAGGGGGCGACGGGGCTGGGCGACGTCCCGCTCGAGGCGGCGTCGCTGCGGATCGTGGGCCTGATGCTCGCCCCGATCGCGCCCGAGCTCGCCGACGAGTGGCGCTCGCGGCTCGACAAGCTGCAAGCCGCGACCCGCCGTGGCCCGCGGGCGTTGCGCCGGGCAGCCGACCAGCTGCAGCAGCTCACGCGCCCGGTGCGTGGCGAGCTGGGCTCGACGCCCCTCGATGGCGAGCGCATCGTCGAGGCCATGCGCGCCATCGTCGCTGCGGGGCGCGAGCGCGGCTTCGGTGATCGCACGTGGGCGGACCAAGCCACGATGGCGCTGGCCTCGCTGCTGACGACGGCGCGCGATCGGGCGGTGCTGAAGGGCGTGGCCGTCGAGCGCCTGGAGACGTCGCTGGATGCGCTCTACGCCGCGCTGGACGATCCCGACGACTATGCGCCGTACCGCTACCGCGACGCCTTGCGTACGTTCGGCCAACGCCTGCCGTAGCGGGCGCGAGTGCGCGCCCGCGCTACTCGGCGCGGTCGATGCGTGTCGGTGGCTTCTCCGGCCAGATCCCCTGCGGCCGGGTGAGCAGGATGATCTCGAGGAGCAGGCCGATCAGGAAGATGCGCAGCGACGCCGCGCGCGTCGACAGGAACTCGGGCAGCAGATCGGTGAGCGAATCGCTCAGCGTCCACACGCCCCAGATCACCAGCGCCCCCAGGATCGCGCCCCGATTGTTGCCGCTGCCACCGGCGATCAGCATGACCCAGACCACGAAGGTGGCGAACATGGGATCGAACGCGCCCGGGCTGATGAACCCGGTGAAGTGGGCGTAGAGGGCACCGCCCAGGCCCATGAACATCGAGCCCACCACGAACGCCTCGACGCGGAAGCGCAGGACACTCTTGCCCGCGGCGGTGACGGCGGGCTCGTTGGCCCGGATCGCGCGCAGGATGCGCGCCCAGGGCGAGCGGAACAGGCGCTGGATGACGAAGTAGCTCGCGGCCACCAAGGCCATCAGCACGAGCAGGTAGCCCAGGCCCGCGTCGATCGCGATGACCCCGTCGAGCGGGTTCGGGATGGCCGGGATGCCGCGGACCCCGTTGGTCAGCCAGGCCTCGTTCTTGAGTCCCAGGCGCACGATCTCGGCGATGCCGATGGTCGCGATCGCGAGATAGTCCGAGCGCAGATTGAGTGTGACCAGCCCCACGCCCAGCGCGAGCACGCCGGCGACGATCATGGCGACGGGCAGGCCGGCGAGGAAAGGCCAGTCGAAGCCGCCGAGGTGGTCCGGGCTCGCCGGCGTCGTCAGGATCGCCGCGGTATAGGCACCCACCGCGAAGAAGGCGGCCACGCCGATGTTGATCTGGCCGGTGAAGCCCCACTGGATATTCAGACCGAGCGCGAGGATGGCGTAGACCGACGCCATCGACAGAAAAAACACCAGATAGCCGAGTAGCCCCGTGATCTCCATCGCCGCGACTCCCCTAGAGCACCTTGCCGCGGAACAGCCCCGTCGGGCGCCAGACCAGCATCGCGACCATGATGGCGAAGGCCACGGCCGGCTTGTAGGTCGACGGAATGATGACCGTCGACAGCTCCTGCGAGATCCCGATGATCAGCGCGCCCGCGATCGCCCCGTAGGGCTTGCCGATGCCGCCGACGATGGCGGCGGCGAAAACGGGCAGCAGCAGTTTCCAGCCCATGATCGGCTTGAGATGGGTGTCGATGCCGACGAAGATGCCGGCGGCGGCCGCCAGTACGCCCGCGATGACCCAGGTGAGGATCACCACCTTCTCGGTGTCGATGCCGGAAACGCGCGCGAGATCCGGGTTGTCCGACATCGCCCGCATCGCCTTGCCCAGGCGCGTGTGTTGCAGGAACAGGTGCAGCAAGACCATCAGCGCGGCCGCGCCGCCGACGATGAGCAGCCAGTCCGGCTTGATCCGCAGGCCGTTGTCGAACACCCAGGGCATGTTCACCCCGGGGCTGTAGACCTGGTTGTCCGGGCCCCAGACCATCTGGACCACGCTGCGCACCATCAGCGCGATGCCGACGGAGCTGATCAGCAGGATGATGGGCTGGCCCTCGCGCAGGCGGCGATACACCACGCGGTCGATGCCGACGGTCACCGCCGCAGTCGCCACGATCGCCAGCACGAAGGCGAGCACCATGGGCAGATTGAGCCCGGCGACACCGACGAGCGCGAAGTAGGCGCCCAGCGTCATCAAGTCGCCGTGGGCGAAATGGGCGAAGCGCAGAATGCCGAAGATCAGCGAGACCCCGATCGCCCCGAGCGCGATGATGCTGCCGAGGACCACGCCGTAGATCAGAAGTTGGATGAATTCGATCAGCATGGCTCAGCCGCCCAGGAACATCTCGGCGATCTCGGGATCGTTGAGCAGGTTCTGGCCCGTGTCGGCATGACGGTTGCGCCCGAGCACCAGCACATAGCCGCGATGCGCCATCGCCAGGGCCTGCTTGGCGTTCTGCTCGACCATGAGGATGCCCACCCCTTGCGCGTTGATGTCGCGCACGCGCTCGAAGATGAGATCGATGAACTTCGGCGCCAGCCCGGCAGTGGGCTCGTCGAGCAGCAGGATCGATGGATCCAGCATGAGCCCGCGGCCGATCGCCACCATTTGCCGCTGGCCGCCCGACAGCGTCCCCGCCGGCTGATTGCGGCGCTCCTTGAGCGGCGGGAACAGCTCGAAGACGCGCTCGATTTGGGCGCTGTAGTCATCGCGCCGGATGAAAGCGCCCATCTCGAGGTTCTCGCGCACCGTCAGCGAGGGGAAGACATTCTTCTCTTGGGGCACGTAGCAAAGGCCCTGGCCGACGATGCGGTCGGGCTGCCAGTTGGTGATGCTGGTCTCGCCCAGTCGGATCGCGCCCTCGCGGATGCGCACCAGGCCGAAAAGCGCCTTCATCGCGGTCGATTTGCCCGCCCCGTTGGGCCCGACGATCGCCACGATCTCGCCGCTGCCGACCTCCATGGACAGGCCATGGAGGATGTCGGTGCCCCCGTAGCCGCCCGTGATCGCCTGGGCGCACAGCGTGGTCACGGCGACGCCCCCGCTTGATGCGCGGCGCCGCCCAGATAGGCCTCCAGGACCGCCTCGTCGCGGCGGATCTCGTCCATCGAGCCCTGGGTGAGGACGCGGCCCTCGGCCATGACGATGACGGGATGGCAGAGCTCGGCGATGAGGTCCATGTCGTGTTCGATGATGCAGAAGGTGTAGCCGCGCTCGCGGTTGAGCCGCCGGATGTCGTCGGCGAGCTTGGCCATGAGTGTGCGATTGATGCCGGCGCCGGGCTCGTCGAGCAGCACCATGCGCGCGTCGGTCATCATGGTACGCCCGAGCTCCAATAGCTTCTTCTGACCGCCGGACAGATTGCCGGCGAGTTCATCCTTGAGATGCGCGAGCTGGAGGAACTCGAGCGTGTCCTCGGCGCGCTCGCGCACGGCGCGCTCGTGACGACGCACCGCACCGTAGCGCAACAGCACCTGCGCTATGGACTCGCCCGGCTGGCCCGCGGGCACGAGCATCAGGTTCTCGAGCACGGTCATGCGGGCGAACTCGTGCGGTACCTGGAAGGTGCGCACGAGGCCCTGGTGGAAGCGCTTGTGGGGCGGCAAGCGGGTGATGTCGGTGTCGCCCAGCAGGATCCGCCCCTCGTCGGGCTCGAGCGCCCCCGCGATGATGTTGAACAGGGTCGATTTGCCCGCGCCATTGGGCCCGATCAGTGCCGTGATCGAGCCGGTCGCGACCTCGAGCGAGCAGCCGTCGACCGCGCGTAACCCGCCGAATGTCTTGACGATGTCTTCGACGCGGATCATCGCGCCTCCCCCGCTCGAGGACAGGCGCCGAAAGGTACACACGCCCGTCCGCGACCGCAAGCCGCACCGCGTCGATCAGGCTTTCATGGGGCCCCAGCGAGGCGGTATTCTTCAACGTCATATGACCGCGCAGACCAACCGTCGCCGGCGGCGCGAACGCCGCCTCGGTGAGCCGGTCCAAGAGGCGCCCGTTGCCGCAAGACGTCCCCCCGAGGAGAGCCGATGGCCGAAGCCCACAACGTCGAATCGATCCGCAAGAAGGCCCCGCGCAAGCCGGGCAAGCCCAAGGGCCGGGGCACGGACCCTCAGGCCCTGGCCGACATTCAGGCGATGCTCGGCGACGAGTCGCGCCAGGGTGATCTACTGATCGAGCATCTGCACAAGATCCAGGATCGATTCGGCCACATCCCGGCCGATCATGTGGTCGCGCTCGCGCGCGAGATGAAGCTCTCGCCCGCCGAGGTCTACGAGGTCGCGACCTTCTATCACCATTTCGACGTCGTGAAAGAGGGCGAGACGCCGCCCGAGCCGCTGACCGTGCGCGTGTGTGACTCGATCACCTGCGAGATGTGCGGTTGCGACGAGCTCGTGGGCTCGCTCGAGCAAGGTCTCGGCGACGGGGTGCGCATCCAACGGGTGCCGTGCGTCGGGCGCTGCTACGAGGCCCCGGTCGCCGTCGTCGGGCGGACCCAGGTGGGCCACGCCGATCTCGACTCCGTCAAGCCACTGGTCGAGGCGGGCGAGACCATGCCCACGGCGCCCGAGGAGGTCGTGCATTATGCCGATTACTGCGCCGGGGGCGGCTACCGCGTGCTCGCCGACTGCGTCGAGGGCCGCCGCGACGTCGAGGCGGTCGTGACCACGCTCGAGAGCGCCAAACTGCGCGGCCTCGGTGGTGCCGGCTTCCCCGCGGGCAAGAAATGGCGCGCGCTGCGCAACGAGCCCGAGCCGCGCTACGTGGCGATCAACATCGACGAGGGCGAGCCCGGCACGTTCAAGGATCGCTACTTCCTCGAGCGCGATCCCCACCGCTTCCTCGAGGGCACGCTGATCGGCGCCTGGGCGGTCAATGCGCCCGATGTCTATCTCTACCTGCGCGACGAGTACGCCGTCTGCGAGCAGATCCTGCGCCGCGCAGTGGCCGAGCTCACCGCCGATCCGCCGTGCGCGCTGCCGCGCATCCACATCCGCCGCGGCGCGGGCGCCTACATCTGCGGTGAGGAGTCGGCCATGATCGAGTCGATCGAGGGCAAGAAGGGCATGCCGCGGCTGCGCCCGCCGCTGGTCGCTCAGATCGGGATCTTCGGCCGGCCCACGCTCGAGCAGAACCTCGAGACCATGCACTGGGTCCGCGACATCCTGGAGAACGGGCCCGACTGGTTCGCCCAACACGGGCGCCACGGGCGCACCGGCTTCCGCTCGTTCTCGGTCAGTGGGCGCGTCAACAAACCGGGGGTCCACATCGCCCCGGCCGGCATCACGCTGCGCGAGCTCATCGACGAGTATTGCGGCGGGATGCAGGCAGGCCACGAGCTCTATGGCTATTTCCCAGGCGGCGCCTCGGGCGGGTTGCTGCCGGCGTCCAAGGCGGACGTGCCGCTGGATTTCGACACACTCCAGGACGCCGACGAGCACTGCTTCATTGGCTCCGCGGCGATCGTGGTGCTGTCGAACCACGACAGCGCCAAGCAGGCGGCGCTCAACACGATGCGTTTCTTCCACCACGAGTCGTGCGGCCAGTGCACGCCGTGCCGCGTGGGCACGGCCAAAGCGGCCCACTTGATGGAGCAGGAGCACTGGGACATCAACCTGCTGCACGAGCTCTCCGATTGCATGGTGGACGCCTCGATCTGCGGTCTGGGGCAGGCCGCGCCCAACCCGCTGCAATGCGTGATCAAGTATTTCCCGGAGGAGCTTAGCTGATGGCTGCTCAAGCCGAAGAAGTCGTCGCAACCGTGACCTTTACGCTCGACGGTCAACCGATCACCGCCTACGAGGGCGAGACGATCCTCCAGGCCGCGGAGCGCCTCGGCCACGGCGAGCACATCCCGCGGCTGTGCTATACGCCCGACCAGCGGCCCGTGGGCAACTGCCGCTCGTGCATGGTCGAGATCGAGGGCGAGCGTGCGCTCGCGCCGGCGTGCTGGCGCCAGCCCAAGGAGGGCATGACGATCCACAGCACCAGCGAGCGCGCGGTCAAGGCGCAGAAGATGGTGCTCGAGCTCCTCGAGTCGGACATGCCCGACCGGGAATACACCCGGCACAACGAGCTCACCTACTGGGCCCAGCGCCTCGACATCGGCAGGCCGCGCTTCATGGGCCGCGAGCAGCCCGTCCAGGACGCCTCGCATCCGGCGATGGAGGTCAATCTCGACGCCTGCATCCAGTGCACGCGCTGTGTGCGGGCCTGCCGCGAGGAGCAGGTCCACGACGTGATCGGCTTCGCGGGCCGCGGTGACCAGGCCAAGATCGTGTTCGACCTGGACGATTCGATGGGCGAGTCATCCTGCGTCGCCTGCGGCGAGTGCGTTCAGGCCTGCCCGACCGGCGCGCTCATGCCGGCCGGCGGTGTCGGTCTGGTCGAGGAGGAAAAGAAGGTCGACTCCGTCTGTCCCTACTGCGGGGTGGGCTGCCTGCTGCAGTACAACGTCGCCGACAACCAGATCCTGCACATCGAGGGCCGCGACGGGCCGTCCAACCACAAGCGGCTTTGTGTGAAGGGCCGCTACGGTT
This sequence comes from uncultured Ectothiorhodospiraceae bacterium, assembly GCA_964445325.1. Lineage (GTDB taxonomy): Bacteria > Pseudomonadota > Gammaproteobacteria > XJ16 > Halofilaceae > Halofilum. Next base: position 13,615 of record CAYUKN010000023.1, on the reverse strand, counting down.
TCGACTACGTCGACCACCCGAATCGCCTGACCCGCCCGTGGGTCCGCAAGGAGGGTGTGCCCAAGGGCCTGCCCGAGGACTTCGATCCGGGCCGGCCCGAGGAGATCTTCCGCGAGGCGAGCTGGGAGGAGGCGCTCGCCAGGGCCTCGGAGGGCCTGCGGCGCATCCGCGACGAGCACGGCGGCCAGGCGTTGGCCGGTTTCGGCTCGGCCAAGGGCTCGAACGAGGAGGCCTATCTGTTCCAGAAGCTGGTGCGTGCCGGCTTTGGCACCAACAATGTCGATCACTGTACCCGCCTGTGCCACGCGTCGTCGGTGGCCGCCCTGATCGAGGGCATCGGCTCGGGCGGGGTGACCTGCCAGGTCGCCGACGTGGCCGATTGCGAGGTCATGTTCGTCATCGGCGCCAACCCGACCTCGAATCACCCGGTGGCGGCGACGTTCATGAAGAACGAGGCCGAGAAGGGCAAGACCATGATGGTCGCCGACCCGCGGCGCATCGAGCTCACGCGCCTGGCCACGCACCCGCTGCAGTTTAAGCCCGACACCGACGTGGCGCTGCTCAACGCGATGATCTACACCATCATCGATGAGGGCCTCACCAACGACGCGTTCATCAATGAGCGCACCGAGGGCTTCGCCGAGCTGCGCGACAATGTGATGAACGGCTACAGCCCCGAGGACATGGCCTCGGTCGTGGGCATCGACGCGGCCACGATCCGCGAGTGCGCGCGCTTGATCGCCACGCGCCGGACCATCTTCTTCTGGGGCATGGGCATCTCGCAGCACATTCACGGCACCGACAACTCGCGCTGCCTGATCGCGTTGGCGTTGATGACGGGCAATGTCGGCCGTGCCGGCTGCGGCCTGCACCCGCTGCGCGGCCAGAACAACGTCCAGGGCGCCTCGGATGCAGGCCTGATCCCCATGGTCTATCCCGACTACAAGCCGGTTGGCGATCCCGACACCAAGGCGTGGTACGAGCGCTTCTGGGGCGTGGACAACCTCGATCCCAACCCCGGCCTGACGGTCACCGAGATCATGGACCACATCCACGCGGGCAAGCTCCACGGGATGTACATCGTGGGCGAGAACCCCGCAATGTCCGATCCCAACCTCAGCCATGCCCGCGAGTCGCTAGCCATGCTGGATACCCTCGTGGTCCAGGACCTGTTCCTGACCGAGACCGCCGCGTTCGCCGACGTGGTCTTGCCGGCATCGGGCTTCCCCGAGAAGACGGGCACATTCACCAACACCGACCGCCGTGTCCAGCTCGGGCGCAAGGCGCTCGACATGCCGGGCCAGGCGCGCCAGGACTGGGAGCTGATCCAGGCCATCGCCCAGGGCATCGGCCTCGACTGGAACTACCAGAGCGTGGCCGAGGTCAACGAGGAGATGCGCCGGGCCATGCCCTCGATCAACGGCATCACCTGGGAGCGCTTGCAACGCGAGGACTCGGTGACCTATCCCTGTGAGTCGCTCGATGATCCGGGTCAGGGCATCGTCTTCCGTGAGAGCTTCCCCACGACCAACGGCCTGGCGAAGTTCGTCCCCGCGCACCTGATCTCGGCCGATGAGACGCCGGACGAGGAATACCCCTATGTGTTCATCACGGGGCGCCAGCTCGAGCACTGGCACACGGGCTCGATGACGCGGCGCGCCACCGTCCTCGACGCCATCGAGCCCTACGCCGTGGTGAGCCTCCACCCGCTCGACATGCATGCGCTCGGCATCACCCAGGGCGATGCGGTCAAGATCACCTCGCGCCGCGGCGAGGTGAACGCCTACGCCCGCGGCGACGACGGTATGCAGCGCGGCGAGGTGTATCTGCCGTTCAGCTTCCAGGAGGCCGCGGCGAACCTGCTGACCAACGAGGCGATTGATCCCTACGGCAAGATCCCCGAGTTCAAGTATTGCGCCGTGCGGGTGAGCGTCGGCGAGACGGTCCCCGAGCGCCAGTACTGATCGCGCGAGGATGCATAGACGATCCCGGCCGGGTGCGATGCGCCCGGCCGGCGATCAAGTGATGTCGTGCCCGCCAGGACGCCAAGCGCGCCAAGCGTGTGTTGTGGTGGTTTGCTGGAACGGTGGAGTCGTTCTGACCCCGGCCGAGAGGCTGCCCGAATAAGTGAGGTGGTTACCAAAAGGTATCCTGGGTCGGCGCGGCGCGTTCGATTCGAGCGGCCGCAATGGTGCTCTCTACGTAAAGCCTTGGCATTCTTGGCGCCTTGGCGAGCAGTGACAGGCGATGCGCTGGAGCTAGGGAAGGTCTGATTTATTGCGAATTCGGGTCTCATTACATCCTGTGGATCGGACTTTTAGTCCGATCCGCCAGTGACTTGCGAACAGTCCCCTGAGATCCGCCACCGCGATGAGCGGGTTAAATCAGGCATTCCCTAGCCACCGAAGGGGATTCCCTCGCAAGCGCGAGATGGCCCTCGTCGGGGTGCGATCGAACGCGCGGGTATGCAGCGCTCTGCGTTATCCTGTCGCCATCCCAGTGGAATAGGCCATCCCCATGGCATCAGTCGTATCCCGACTCCCGCGCGGCGTCGACGCGCGCGTGGCCCCCGAAGGCCGGCTCGAGCTGCTGTCCCAGGACGAGGTCAATCGCCTGCGCGACGCCAGCGAGACCCGCATGTACGACCTGCTGTGGCGCTGCGCCTTCGCCGTGCTGAACTCGGGTGCGGAGATCGATGACAGCAAGCAGGTGCTCGAGCGCGCCAAGGGCTTCGATATCCGCGTGTTGCAGCGCGAGCGCGGGATCAAGATCGAGTTGACCAACGCGCCACCGGAGGCGTTCGTCGACGGCGAGATGATCCGCGGCATCAAGGATCACCTCTTCGCCGTTCTGCGCGATGTCGTCTACGTCTCCACCGAGATCGAGGGCAGCGGCCGCTTCGATCTCTCCGAGCCGCGCGGCGTGACCAACGCCGTCTTCCACATCCTGCGCAACGCCCACATCCTGCGGCCCCAGGTCTATCCCGATCTGGTCGTGTGCTGGGGTGGCCACGCCATCGGTCGTGCCGAGTACGACTACACCAAGCGCATCGGCTATGAGCTGGGCTTGCGCGAGCTCCAGATCTGCACAGGCTGCGGCCCCGGCGCCATGAAGGGGCCGATGAAGGGTGCGACTATCGCCCACGCCAAGCAGCGGGTGCGGCCGGCGCGCTACATCGGCATCACCGAGCCCGGGATCATCGCCGCCGAGGCACCCAATCCGATCGTCAACGATCTGGTGATCCTGCCCGATATCGAGAAGCGTCTGGAGGCGTTCGTGCGCGCCGGCCACGGTTTCGTGGTCTTCCCCGGCGGCGTGGGCACCGCCGAGGAGATCCTGTACTTGCTGGGGATCCTGCTGCACCCGGATAACCGCGAGATGCCATTCCCGCTGGTGTTCACGGGCCCGCCCGAGAGCGCGCCCTATTTCGAGCATATCGATCGGTTCATCGGCGCCACGCTGGGCGAGGCGGCGCGCCGGTGCTATCGAATCATCATCGACGATCCGACCGGGGTTGCGCGCGCGATGACCGAGGGCCTGGAGGAGGTGCGACAGTACCGCAAGGCCCATCAGGATGCGTACTACTTCAACTGGCGCTTGCACATCGAGGGCGAGTTCCAGGAGCCCTTCGAGCCCACCCACGAGAACATGGCCGCGCTGGCGCTGCACCGGGACCAGCCCGTGCACCGCCTGGCGGCGAATATGCGTTGCGCTTTCTCCGGGATCGTCTCGGGCAACGTCAAGGATGCCGGGATCCGGGCGATCGAGGAGCGCGGCCTGTTCGAGATCCACGGCGACGCCGAGCTCATGGGCCTGCTCGACGAGCTGCTGGCCGCATTCGCCGATCAAGGGCGGATGAAACTCCCCGGCAACGAGTATCGCCCCTGCTACCGCATCGCCTCCTGACGCTGTGGAAGAACCAGGAACGAGAGAGCCACAAAATGAACACTGCATGAACACAACGTAGCCGGATGCTTGCCTGTGCGGGAGCGCCTCGAATCCGCAGGCGGGAGATGTCGCGAACGAGGACGCGTTGGTGAATGGACCGTGCGCCCGGTCAACGCTGGAAGAAAGCGTAGCCTGCGACAGGCTTGAAGAGAGTTATCGAACGCAAACGCGGCATGTGAACGCTGCTGGGAACAGAGCACACAATTCGCATTTTGTGTTCATCTAGCGTTCATCTGGTGTTCATTTTGTGGTTCTTCGAGAAGGGGCTGCCGGCCGGGTGCCGGGAACTTTTCGGGGCGCAGACCCCACCAAACGGGCAGATAGGGTTTCGGAGGCACACTATGATCGGACGACGCGATTTTCTGGGTAGCCTGGCTGCGAGTGTAGGCCTGGTGCTCGTCGGTGGGCGACTGCGCGCGGCCGCGGTGGAGGCGCCGGCCGATCCGAAGTCGATCGAGCCCATCGACCTCAGTGAGGCCGAGTGGCGCGATCGCCTGAGTGAGCAGGAATACGAGATCCTGCGCGAGGAGGGCACTGAGCCCCGCGGCGTCAGTGAACTGCTCTCCGAGAAGCGGGCGGGCGAGTACCTGTGCAAGGGCTGTGGTCTGGCGCTGTTCCGCTCCGAGTGGAAGTACGAGAGCAACACGGGCTGGCCCAGCTTCTTCGATGTGATCGAGGGCCACATCGCCACCAAGACCGACACCAAGCTCTTCTACGAGCGCACCGAGTACCACTGCGCGCGCTGCGGCGGCCACCAGGGCCACGTCTTCGAGGATGGCCCCGATCCGACCGGCTTGCGCTACTGCAACAACGGCCTGGCGCTGGAGTTCCGTCCACGAGCGGCGTGAGCGACGAGCGTAGCCTCAAGTGAACATTGGATCCCGCAAAAGCGTGGAACGCGCTAAGAGCGTGCAATGGATGGTCTTGTTGGAGTTTGCGGCTCGTGTGGGTGGCGACTTCAGTCGGACAAGCAAGAACATGATGGCTGTCGCACTGAAGCGCGACCCACAAAATCATTGAATCGCTACGTCATATTGCGAAGCGCCGTATCTCCGGCGCTCCCCGATTTGTTTTGACTGCGTCTTCAAGCCGCCTGCAAGAATTCTTTCGCTAACATGTTGGCGCCTTGGTGGGCTTGGCGCCTTTGCGTTATCCGTTAAGAACGGCCTTTCATCTGCCCGCGGCGTAATCGACTGCCTCCTGCGCCGAGGATCCCCTACGATAGCTTGCGCTGCGGCGCTTCGGTCTGCTCGTCGAGCTCGAGCTCGCCCAGCGACATCAACGCGGCGTTGCCGCCCTGGGCCGTGGTGTCGACGCACAGCGAGCGCTCGGTGGCGAAGCGGTGCAGATAGTGGGGGCCGCCCGCCTTGGGGCCCGTCCCCGATAGCCCCTCGCCGCCGAACGGCTGCTGACCCACCATCGAGCCGATCTGGTCGCGATTGACGTAGGCGTTGCCCACGCGCACCCGCGACTGGATGTACTCCACGGTCTCCTCGATGCGCGAGTGGATCCCGAGGGTGAGGCCGTAACCGGTGCCGTTGATGTGGTCGATGACGTCATCGAGCTCGTCGCCATCGAAGCGCACGATGTGCAGCACGGGACCGAAGACCTCCCCCGCGAGATCCTTGATGCTATTGATCTTGTAGGCGTGGGGTGCGAAGAAGTGGCCCTTTTGCCCCGCCTCCCCGAGCTCGCCGCGCGCTAAGCGTTGCGCCTGCTGCTCCATGTGCTGGGCATGGCTGGTCAGCATGGCGTGGGCATCGGCGTCGATCGCGGGGCCGATATCGTGGTCGATGCGGGCTGGATCGCCCAGGTTCAGCTCCGCCATCGCACCGGCGATCATGTGCTCGATCTTGTCGGCGACGTCGCGCTGGAGATAGAGCACGCGCAGCGCCGAGCAGCGCTGGCCGGCGCTGTGGAAGGCCGACTTGATGACGTCGCTGGTTACCTGCTCGGGCAGCGCCGAGGAGTCGACGATCATCGCGTTCTGGCCGCCGGTCTCGGCGATCAGCGGCAGGATGGGCCCTGGGCGCTCGGCGAGCTGGTGCTGGATCAACCGGGCCGTATCCAGACCACCCGTGAACGCGACTCCTGCGAGGTGTGGGTCCTCGAGCAGGGGCGGGCCCACATCCTCGCCTCGGCCGGGGAGCAAGTGGAGCACCCCCTTCGGCACCCCGACCGCGTGGAACGCGCGCACCGCTGCGTACGCCATCAACGGTGTCTGTTCGGCCGGTTTGGCGATCACGCTGTTGCCCGCGACGAGTGCGGCAGCGATCTGGCCCGTGAAGATCGCGAGCGGGAAGTTCCACGGGCTGATGCAGACGAAAACCCCGCGTCCGTGCAGCGTGAGGCGGTTGTGCTCGCCGGTCGGGCCGGGCAGCTCCTGCGGTTGCGCGAAGTCGGCGCGGGCGCGCGCCGCGTAGTAGCGGCAGAAGTCCGCGGCCTCACGCACCTCGGCGACGCCGTCGCCCAGGGACTTGCCGCCCTCGCGCGAGGCAATGGCCATGAAATAGCCCATGTTGTGCTCGAGGCGTTCGGCCATGGCGTCGAGCACAGCCGCGCGGTCGCCTGCTGGCGTGGCGTCCCAGTCCGGCTGAGCACGGGTGGCCTGCTGCATCGCCCGGGCACACTGGGAACGGGTCGCATTGACCACCGAGCCGATGATGCGCTCGGTATTGCTGGGGTCGACCACGGACTCGGCCTCGCCCCGCTCGACCCGCCCGTCGATGATCGGCGCGCAGTGCCAGTGCTCGGAGGCAGCTGCGCTCATTGCCTTGTCGAGGCGCTGGAGCTCGTCGACATCGGAGAGGTCGACACCCTGCGAGTTGAGGCGCTGGCTGCCGAGGATGTAACGCGGCAACGGTATATGCGGATGACGCTTGCGCGGCCGTTCACGTACGTGCTCGACCGGATCGGCGACGATCTCGTCGATCGGCGTGCGGTCGTCGATCAGGCGATTGACGAACGAGCTGTTGGCGCCGTTCTCGAGCAGGCGGCGGACGAGATAGGGCAGCAGATCTTCGTGCGAGCCCACGGGTGCGTAGATGCGCACGGGGACGTCGAGCTGCTCCGCGCCGAGGATTTGCTCGTAGAGCGCCTCGCCCATCCCATGCAGGCGCTGGAACTCGTAGCCCTCGCGATCGCCCGCGAAGTCGTAGACCGCCGCAACAGTGTGCGCGTTGTGAGTGGCGAATTGCGGATAGATCGCATCGCGGTTGGCGAGCAGGCGCCGCGCGCAGGCGAGATACGACACGTCGGTGTTCGCCTTGCGTGTGAACACGGGGTAGTCCTCGAGCCCCTTCTCTTGGGCCAGCTTGATCTCGGTATCCCAATACGCGCCTTTCACCAAGCGCACCATCAAGCGCCGGTGCGTCCGGCGACCCAGGTCGGCGAGCCAGTCCACAACGGGCAGGGCGCGTTTTTGATACGCCTGAATGGCGATGCCGAGGCCGTCCCAACCCGCGAGCTGCGGGTCCCCGGCCAGGGCCTCGAGGACGTCGAGCGTGGGCTCGAGGCGCTCGGCCTCCTCGGCATCGATGTTGAAGCCCATGTGGCGCTCCTTGGCCATGCGCGCGAGGCTGCGGGCGCGCGGGATAAGCTCGTCGCGTACCCGGTCCATCTGGCCGATCTCGAAGCGCGGGTGCAGCGCGGTGAGCTTGACCGAGATACCGGGCGAGTCGATCACCCCTTGCCCGGCGGACTCCTTGCCGATGATCTCTATCGCGTGGGCATAGTTGGCGTAGTAGCGCTGCGCATCCTCGTCGGTGCGCGCGCCCTCGCCGAGCATGTCGTAGGAGTAGCGATAGCCCTTGGCCTCCATCTCGCGGCCGCGCTTGCGTGCCTCCTCGATGTCGCGGCCGAGCACGAACTGGCGGCCCATGATGTTCATGGCCTGGCGCACGGCCTGGCGGATGAAGGGCTCGCCGCTGCGTGCCACCAGCCGCCCCAGCACGGCCGAGAGATTGCGCTCCTTCTGGCGGCCGAATTTGACCACGCTGCCGGTGAGCATGAGGCCCCAGGTCGAGGCGTTGACGAACAGCGAGGGCGAGTGGCCGCGGTGCTCGGCCCAGTCACCGCTGCCGATCTTGTCGCGGATCAGGCGGTCAGCGGTCTCGGTGTCGGGGATGCGCAACAAAGCCTCCGCCAGGCACATCAAGGCCACGCCCTCCTCGGAGGAGAGCTCGTACTCGACCATGAAGGCGTCGACCCCGCCGCGCCCGAGGCGCCCGGCGCGCACGGCCTCGACGAGCTTGCGGGCGCGGCCCTCGATGCGCTGGCGCTGCTCCGGCGCCAGCGCGACATGGTCGAGCAGCTCGTTGACCCAGGCCTCCTCGTCGATGCGGTAGTGGCGCTGGACCTCGGCGCGCAGCGGATCGGGCTTGGCAGGGGCTTCGGGGAAGATCATGGTTTGCTCACCTCGACAGGCTTCGCGGAGAATATACGCGGATGGCCGGCAAAATGTTTTGCTTCGTTGCGCCGGCTAGCAGGATAATATGCTATCCACCGTCGCGGAACGGGCACGAGCGAATGCCCAAGAGGGCTACACGAAAAGGATCGGACCACACGCTCGATCGTACGGATAAGAGAATCCTGCGCGAGCTCCAGGGCAACGGGCGCATGGCCAACGTCGAGCTCGCCCGCCGCGTCAATCTCAGCGCCACGCCCTGCCTGGAGCGCGTTCGCCGCCTGGAGCAGGCCGGCTACATCCGCGACTACGTGGCCGTGCTCGACCCGCAGCGTGTCGATGTCGCGCTCCTCGTCTATGTCGAGGTGACCCTGGATCGGACCACGCCCGATGTGTTCGAGCGTTTCAAGGAAGCCGTGGTGCATCGGTCCGAGGTCCAGGAGTGCCACATGGTCGCGGGCGGCTTCGATTACCTGGTGAAGGTGCGCGTGCCCGACATGCAGGCCTATCGGGTGTTTCTGGGCGAGGGGCTATCGGCGGCGCCCGGCGTGCGCGAGACCCACACCTACGTCGTCATGGAAGAGATCAAGGAGACCACCGGCGTGGCGATCCCCGAGTGACCGCGACCAGAGAGGACGACGCCATGACGCCCGACGCCGCATCCGTGCCCGCCGCGCACCGCATCACCGGGGTGCTGCTCGCCGGGGGGCGCGCCCGCCGCATGGGCGGCACCGACAAGGGCTTGATCGAGCTCGCCGGCCGGCCGCTGGCGGCCCACGCGCTCACGCGCCTGGCACCGCAGGTGGGTCAGGTGCTCATCAACGCCAATCGCAATAGGGCGTCGTATCGGGCGCTCGGCGCCGAGGTCGTCGCCGACACCATCGACGGCTACCTGGGCCCGTTGGCGGGCCTGCTCGCGGGAATGGAGTCGGCCACCACCGAGCTCGTGGTGACCGCGCCCTGCGATTCGCCGTTCGTGCCCACCGACCTCGTCGCGCGCTTGAACGCGGCGCGCGAGCGCGACGCGGCGGTGATTGCGGTCGCCCACGACGGTGAGCGACGCCAGCCCGTGTTCGTGCTGGCGCCCACCGACTTGGCGAGCGACCTACGCGAGTGGCTGGGCGCCGGCGGGCGCAAGGTCGACCAGTGGTTCGCCCGGCATCGCGTCGCCGACGCCGACTTTCGTGATCTGCCCGAGGCATTCCGCAACATCAATACGCCGGAAGAGCGCGACGCGGTCGCCGCCGAGCTCGTCGCCGGCGGGAGCGATTCATGAGCCCAACCGATGCCACCACCCAACCGGTTGATTGCGACACCGGCCACGGCCGCACCGGGGCCCTGACCGTCGCCGAGGCCCACGAGCGCATCGCCGCCGCGCTGACGCCGGTCGCCACCACCGAGACCGTGCCCCTGCGCTCCACGCTGGGCCGCGTCCTGGCCGAGGACGTCGTCTCCGGGATCCACATCCCGCCGGACACGAACGCGGCCATGGACGGCTTCGCCTTCCGCGGAAGCGATCTGCGCGACGACGGTCGTGCCGAGCTCGCCCTCATCGGCACCGCCTGGGCGGGCCACCCGCTCGACGCCGCCGTCGGCCCGGGTCAATGCGCGCGCATCATGACGGGCGCGCCGATCCCGGACGGCGCCGACAGTGTGGTCATGCAGGAGCGCACCGAGGTCGACGGCGCCACGGTCGCCATCCGCAGTGCCCGCGCCGGCGACAACGTGCGCCCGGCGGGAGAGGACCTGGCCCCCGGTGATCGGGCGCTAGCGGCCGGCACGCGCGTGCGCCCGGCTGAGCTCGGGGTGCTGGCCTCGGTCGGGCGCACCGAGGCGCTCGTTTGGCGGGCCCCGCGGGTGGCCCTGTTCGCCACGGGCGACGAGCTCCACGAGCCCGGTCAAACACTCCAGCCCGGCGGCCTCTACGACAGCAACCGCTATACGGTCTGGGGCATGCTCGAGCGCCTGGGCATGACCATCGACGATCGCGGCCACCTGCCCGACGAGCGCACCGCGGTCGAGGCCTCGCTGTGGGCCGCGGCCCAGGACAACGACGTTGTGGTGACCACGGGCGGGGTGTCGGTGGGGGCTGCCGACCACGTCGCCGTCGTGCTCGCCGAGCAGGGCGATGTAGGCTTCTGGGAGATCAAGATGAAGCCGGGCCGCCCGCTCAACTTCGGCTTCCTGGGCGAGGCGGTATTCTTTGGCCTGCCCGGCAATCCGGTCTCGGCGATGGTGACGTTCTATCAGTTCGTCCAGCCGGCGCTGGGCGCGATCGGCGGGCGGCCGTATCGCACCGCGACCACGCTGCGCGCGCGTACCGCGGCCGATTTCCCCAAGAAGCCGGGACGCACCGAATACCAGCGGGCCGTGCTCGCCCGCGCCGAGGACGGCACGCCCGTGGTCGAGCGCACGGGCGGGCAAGGCTCGGGCCGCCTGACCTCGATGAGCCGCGCCAACTGCTTCGCCGTCATCCCCGCCGACAGCGACGGTGTCGCCGCCGGCGAATGGGTCGACGTCCAGCCGTTCGAGGGCTTGGTCTAGCCGTGCCGGTGGGACGGACGCGCTCGCACGGGCCCCTATGCGCGAGCTGATCCTGGGCGGCGCCCGCTCCGGCAAGAGCGCGTTGGCCGAGGAGCGTGCCCGCGCCAGTGGGCGCCGCGTCTGCTATATCGCCACGGCCGAGGCCGGCGACGACGAGATGGCCGAGCGCATCGCCGCCCATCGCCGGCGCCGGCCCGCCGACTGGGCGACGATCGAGGCCGCACACGGGCTCGTCGAGGCCCTCACGGCGGCGGCCCACACCGACCGGCTACTGCTCGTCGACTGCCTCACCCTCTGGCTCGCCAACCGGCTGGGCGACGGCGCCGAGGCGCCGTGGTCCGGCCTGGTCGACGTGCTGCCGGGGCTCGCCGGCGAGATCGTCCTGGTGAGCAACGAGGTCGGCTTCGGTATCGTCCCCGACAACGCGCTCGCGCGGCGCTTCCGCGACACGGCCGGCCGCATGAACCAGGCCGTCGCCGCCCAGTGCGAGCGCGTAACCCTGGTGGCCGCGGGCTGCCCGCTCACCCTCAAGAGCCCGTCGCCGTGAGGGGCGGGCGCGGCGCGCACGGGTGGGGCGCGGTATGACCCCCGATTGGATCGATGCGCCCGTCGCCCCTGGCGACGCGGAGGCCACGGCCGCGGCACGGCGGCGCCAGCGCGAGCGCCTCAAGCCACCCGGCTCGCTGGGTGCGTTGGAAGGGGTGGCAATCCGCCTGGCCGGTCTGCAAGGCAGCACCAGCCCCCGACTGGATACGATTGCCATCAGCGTCTTCTGCGGCGATCACGGCGTCGTGGCTGAGGGCGTCTCCGCCTATCCGGCATCGATTACCCGCACCATGGCGGCCCGCTTCACCGCGGGCGGCACGGCCATCGGTGTGCTCGCACGCGAGCTCGGCGCCGCACTCGAGGCCGTGGATACGGGCATGCTCGAGCCCGCCCCAGCCGAGGCCGGTGTGATCGATGCGCGTGCCGGCGCGGGCGCGGCCAACTGGGCGCGCACCGCCGCCATGACGCCGGATCAGTGTGCCCACGCCCTGCAGTCCGGCCGCGAGGCCGCCGAGCGTGCCCGCACATCGGGGGCCGAAGCCTTCCTCGGCGGCGAGATGGGCATCGGCAATTCGGCGACCGCCACCGCGCTCGCGTGCGTCCTGCTCGAGCGATCGCCGGCGGCGCTCGCCGGCCCCGGGGCCGGCCTCGACGACGATGGGGTGCGGCACAAAGCGGCCGTGATCGAGCGAGGCCTGGCCCGTCACGGGCGCTCTCTGGGGCCGCTGGATGCGCTCGCTGCCTTGGGCGGCTTCGAGATCGCGGCGCTGGCGGGGGCGTACGTCGCCTCGGCGCAGCGGCGCCTGCCCATCCTGGTCGACGGCTTCATCGCGAGCGTCGCCGCCCTCGTCGCCCAGCGCCTGGCGCCCGGGGTTGGGCAGTGGCTGATCGCGACCCATCGCTCGGCCGAGCCCGGTCACGATGCGGTGCTCGCCGCGCTCGGCGCCGAGCCCTTGCTCGACCTGGGCATGCGCTTGGGCGAGGGCAGCGGCGCGGCGGTGGCGGTGCCGTTGATGCGCTCGGCCTGCGCGCTGCACCGCGAGATGGCCTCGCTGGCCGATGCGGGGATCGCAGCCGAGCCCGACCCGCCTTGAGCGACGTCACGCGCATCGATCTGCTGCGCCACGGCGCGGCCGCCGGCGGGGCGCGCTTGCGCGGAGCCCGCGACGACGATCCATTGACCGACACCGGCCGGGCTGCGATGGCGGCGGCGGTCACCGCCGTCGAGCCCTGGGACGTGGTGATCACCTCGCCGCTGCAGCGCTGCCACGAGTTCGCGGCCGCCGCCGCGGCCGATCAAGGTGCGGTGCTGCGGGCCGAGCCGCGCTGGCGCGAGTACGACTTCGGCGACTGGAGCGGGCGCGATCTCGAGGCGCTGTGGCACGAGCAAGGCGACGCGCTGGCGACGTTCCTGGCCGATCCCGACGCGTTCACCCCGCCGCACGGGGAGGCGCCGGCCGCCTTCCGTGAGCGCGTGCGCAGCGCCTTCGCCGACTGGGTCGGTGCCTACCCCGGCGCCTCGATCGGGGTGATCGGCCATGGGGGCGTGCTGCGCCAGATCGTCGCCGACGCCCTGGGCATCGCCGCGCCCGTCCATCCCAAGCTCGAGTGGCCGCCCGCCGCGATGACCCGGATCAAGGCCTTCGATGGCGGGGCGGGCGGCTTCGCCCTGGCATTCCATGCCCGTAGCCCCGAGCGCGGCCGGGACGCCGGCGCCCCCGCCGATCAAATGGCGTCGTCGTAGCCTTGCGTTTCACCGGATGGCCGCTGTCCATCCGGTGCCTCGAGTGTGCCGTCGTTGCACGCGAAGCCGGCCGCGGTTCGCTCGACGTTGGGCGAGACCCGCTCGAGGGCAACGCCGTCGATGGCCATGCGCATGCGCCCGTCCTCGGCGCGCGGGCGCCGGGTGATGGCGAGATCGGTCGTCACGGGGCCGAATAGCCGGGCCTCGAGGGCGTCGTCGCCGACATGGGTGAGCTCGGCCGCGCCCACCACGGTGCAGGATTCGCCGCTGGCGCTGCGCTCGTACCAGGCGTAGGACAGCGTCCCGTCTGCCGCGATGGTGACGAAGGCGTACACGGCGGCGGTGTCGTCTTGGGGTACGGGCAGGCGACCGTGCTCCCAAGTGCCGATGAGGTCGCTGTGCTCGCTCGGTACGCGCACGGGCTCGTC
>CAYUKN010000022.1:0-27400 GCA_964445325.1 uncultured Ectothiorhodospiraceae bacterium | reverse complement strand
ACAGGCTCCTAGAGGGCCATGGCCGAGAAATCGTAGTTGCACTCTCTGTCGGCCTCCTGCAGGAATTCTCCTTGGATGAAGTCCGTTCCCAAACTCCACAGGACCGTCAACGTCCCCGCATCCGCGACCCCGGGGCAGATCGTGATCTTGTCGAGCTCGTGGGCCTGCGAAATGATGTTCTGTACGGCCTCTTTGTTTTGCGCGTTGCTGTCGATGTTGTGTATGAATTCCTCGCTCACGCGCAGATAGTCTGCATCAATGTGGCGGGTCACCTGGAATGGATCGTTCCCGTGCCCGAATTGCGCCAGAGCGACCCGGCACCCGATGCTGTGTGCGGCCGTCGCGAACGCGGCGGCATGCTTGATGCGTGTCGCTGTGGTGTCCGCGTCGACCTGGAAGACGAGGCGGTCCCTGGCGAGGTTCAAGCTGCCAACGCGCTCTTTGATCCACTGGAAGAGCTGTGGATCTTCGAAGGCGTTGGCAGAGATGGGGACGAAGAACATCGTATTGCGATCGTGCTTGTGTTGCTCGACCAACGCCTTGAGGGCGTTGAGGACAACCCATCGATCGAGGCCCTTGGACATCCCGGTGCGTTCCGCTGCGGCCATCAGCTCCGAACCCTCGCTGGGCTCGCCGTTTTCATCGGGTACGCGTGTCTGGACCTCGTAGCGCGGGGTCGAATCGTCGGTGAGGCTGACGATGGGTTGGTAGTACAGCGTAATCTCGTCGTTCTTGAGGATTTCCTTGATGCGCTCGACCCACTGCTGGTCGATCTGTTTCTGCGAAAGCTCGCCCTTTTGTGGTTGATAGAGCCGATGCGCATCACCTCCCTGCTTGCGCGCCTCCGACAGGGCACGCTCGGCACGCGCGAGGATATCGTTGGGGTCGCTGGTGCTGCCGTCGATCTGGGCGATGCCGACGGTGGCGGTGCAGCTCACCGAGCTGCCATCGACGTCGCAGATGTGGTCCTTGATCGCGCCCCGCAGGCGCTGCGCGATGGAGTCGAGCTCGTCCTGGTCCCGAGTCGGCGTGATGATCGCGTAGATCGCACCGTCCAGGCGGGCGACTACGTCGCTGTCGCTTACCGCGCCCTGAACAACCGAGCCGATATCCGCAATCACCTGGTCGGCGCCGATGACACCGACGCCCTCCTTGACCTTTTCGAAGTCGTCGAGCTCCAGTTGGAGGACGGCGGCGTAGTCGCTCTTCTCCTCGGCCGCCTTGAGCTGCTCCTGGAGCGACCGGGTGAAGTGTTGGCGATTGTAGAGGCCTGTTACGTTGTCACGCTGGCTCAGAAGATTGAGCTGTTTCTCGAGCTCCTCCGTGTCGGCCTGGTCGCGTATGATGATTTGGCTACAGGCCTCGCCCTCGATCGAGGCGCGCGAGAATTCCACTTCGGCCTGGAAGGGTTGGCCGTCGGCTTGCTCGAGCCGTAGATCGAGTGTTCCGACGGCCTCTTCGCTTGCGGAATAGTCGCGAAGGAAATCCTTGAGCTTTTTCTGGTCGTCGCTGGCGACCATGTCGACCATGGGCATGCCTTCGATCTGCTCGAAGGTCTGGTATCCGAAACGCTGCAGGTAGGCGTCATTGGCGAGAACGTGCATGCCATCGTGGATATAGGCGATGGCGTCGCGCGAGGATTCCATCAGCGCGCGGGCTCTTTTCTCGCTCTCCTGGTAAGCGTCGGCCAGATAGGCGGCTCGGCGTTGTGTCTGCACACGCTCGAATTCGCGCAGCAGCGCTCGGCGCAGGTGTTCCTCGTCATCGCTCTGGACCCGGTCGGCTGCGCCCAACCGAAGCGCTTCGCCCGGCGCCGGCTCGCCCTCGCCATAGACCACGACGGGGACGAAGGTGTGTCCCTGCTGCAGGACCTTGATGGTCTCGCTGACCTCGATCTCGTCCTGGTCGAGCACGTGCAGGGCCAGGTCGAAGGTCGCGTTGCCCACCGCCTTGGGCAGATCCTCGGCATCGTCGATCTGGCTCGGCTTGACGGCATAGCCCGCCCCGCGTATCAAAGAGGCGACGCGCTCGCCGTGCTCGGGGCCGTCGCTGACGACCAGCAGGCGTATCGTCGATTGGCTATTCACGTGGCGAGTCCTCCCGTGCCGGCGAATCCGCGGTCCCGTTGTCGTGTACGGGGCGGGTGAGATCGTCCCACGTGAACGTCACGGGGGTCTTGCCCGGCCGCCCCGGCTCCTCGCGTACGAGGCGCGGCACCAGATAACCAGGCATGCTGGCTGCAAGATGCGCGTGCAATCGGCGTGCCCGCTCGACGGGCACGTCGAAATGGGCCGCTCCTCGAACCGGATCGAGCAGATGCAGGTAATACGGTAGCACGCCACAGCGGAACAGGCCTCGCCCCAGCGCCGCCTGATCCACGCAGCGGTCGTTCACCCCGGCCAGCAGCACCGCCTGGTTGAGCAGCACGCTCCCGGCGCCACGCAGCCGGCCGGCGGCCGCCGCGACGTTGTCGTCGAGTTCGTTGGCATGGTTGGCGTGCAGCACGACGACGGTGTGGAGCGGCGTGTCGGTGAGCCAGGCGGTGAGGGCGTCGTCGACGCGGCTGGGCACCACAACGGGCAGCCGGCTATGGATGCGTAATGTGGTCACATGCGGGATCGAGGCGATGCGCTGGGCGAGCTCGGCCAAGGTCCGGTCGGGGAGCGACAGGGGATCGCCGCCGCTCAGGATGACTTCCTCGATGCTGGGGTCGGCAGCGATGGTGCGCAGCGCGCCATCCCACTGATCGCGGCGGGGATTGGCCTCGGCGTAGGGGAACTCGCGGCGGAAGCAGTAGCGACAGTGAATCCCGCATGCACCGGTAGTGACCAACAGCACGCGCCCGCTGTACTTGTGCAGGACCCCGGGCTCCAGCATGGCGTCGGTGTCGCCGACCGGGTCGGGGCCATAGCCGTCGACGGCCTCGCGCTCACGCCCCGTCGGCAGCACTTGCGCCAGGAGTGGATCGGCGGGATCGCCGCTACGCATACGTTCGACGTAGCCGACGGGTACGCGCAGCGGGAAGTCGCCGGCAGCGGCGCGCGCACCCGCGAGGTCGTCACTCGACAAGCCCAGCCGCTCGAGCAGCTCCTGCGGTTCACGGATCGCGGTCGCGAGCTCGCGTCGCCACGCGGGCGCGTTTTGTGCGGACCGGCTTGTCAGTACCATAGCTGGTTAATTTTTCCGGGTAGCCAGACGAGGGTCAAATGGCGCAGCACAGCACGAACGAGTTCAAGGCCGGACTCAAGATCATGCTCGACGGCGATCCCTACACGATCGTCTCCAATGAGTTCGTCAAACCCGGCAAGGGCCAAGGGTTCAATCGTACCAAGGTGCGCAATCTCAAGACCGGCCGAGTCATCGAGCGCACCTTCAAGTCGGGTGAGACGGTCGAGGGTGCTGACGTGCTCGAGACGGAGATGCAGTATCTCTACGCCGACGGCGAGTACTGGTACTTCATGGATCCCAGCACCTTCGAGCAGATCGCCGCGGACGCAGATGCCGTGGGCGATGCGGCGAAGTGGCTGCGCGAGCAGGATACGGTCGAGATCACGCTCTACAACGGCGATCCCTTGACGGTGGTACCGCCCAAGCTGGTGGATCTGCGCATCACCCAGACGGACCCGGGCGTGCGCGGCGATACCGCCCAGGGTGGCACCAAGCCAGCGACGCTCGAGACCGGCGCCGAGATCAAAGTGCCGCTCTTCATCGAAGAAGGCGAGGTCGTGCGCGTCGACACGCGCGAGGCCAAGTACATCGGGCGCGTCAAGGACACCTGATGAGCACTGCTTGGGGGCCCGCCGCCCGCATGGACGTGCTGCGGCTGCGGGCCCGGATGCGGGCCCGTGTTCGCACCTTCCTCGAGGCCACCGACGCGCTGGAGGTGGAGACCCCGACGTTGTCGACCGCGGCCCCGACCGAGCCACACATCCATCCGCTACAGACCACGACTCGGGCGCAACCGGAGCAGCCACTGTATCTGCAGAGTTCGCCCGAATTCCCCATGAAGAGGCTTTTGGCGGCGGGCGTGGGTGACTGCTGGCAATTCGCGCGGGTCTTTCGCGACCGTGAGCGTGGCCGATACCACAATCCCGAGTTCGAGCTACTGGAGTGGTATCGCGTCGATGCGGATCACCACGAGCTCATGGACGACGTCGAGGCCCTGGTCGCGGCCGCTATCGGACCGGAGCGCGGGACGCCGGCGGCGGATCGCTGGAGCTATGCCGACATCTTGCGGGCCTACACCGGCATCGATCCATTCGAGGCCGGCGTGGAGAGCATTCAGGATAGCCTGGCGCAGGCCGGTCTGGAGCCGCTTGCGGGCGTCGCCAGCGATGACCGCCAAGCGATGCTGGATCGGTTGCTGGCGGCGGCGATCGTGCCCTACCTCCCGGGCGATCGCTTGACGTTCGTCTACGACTGGCCCGCGGAGCAGGCGGCGTTGGCGCGCCTGGAGCCAGGCGACCCGCGAGTGGCCCGGCGCTTCGAGGCGTACTGGGGTGGTGTTGAGCTCGCCAACGGCTTCCACGAGCTCACCGACGCCGCGGCGCAGCGAGCCCGTTTCGAGGCCGATCAGGCGAATCGGCATCGCCGGGGCGACGCCGTCCTCCCCATGGACGAACGTCTCCTGGCGGCGCTGGAGCACGGCCTGCCCGACTGCGCCGGTGTCGCACTCGGCTTCGATCGGCTGGTGATGGTCGCTGCGGGCATCGGCCACATCGACGAGGTCCTGGCCTTCCCCGTGGAGCGCGCGTGACTCGGGCGGTGGTTACCTGTGCCGACGTGGACGCAGGGGCGCTCGAGCGCCTGCTGGCGGCGTATGGCTTGGTCGTGTCGTGGTGCGAGCCCGGTGACGCCATCCCCGGAACCTATTGGGGCGAGCCCGAGGCCGGCCTGATCGGCTCCGTGCTGCATCTGCGCCGGGATACACCGCTGCACTCGGCGCTCCACGAGGCGGGTCATTTCATCTGCATGGATACGCAGCGTCGCGCCGGTTTGCATACGGATGCGGGCGGCTCCGAGCTCGAGGAGTGTGCGGTGTGTTATCTGCAAATCCTGTTGGCCCCCTGGCTACCCGGGATCACCGCCGAGCGCATCCAGGCCGATATGGATGCGTGGGGCTATACTTTCCGCCTCGGCTCCGCGGGTGCTTGGTTTGCCGCGGACGCCGAGGATGCGCGTGCCTTCCTGGCCGCGCGTGGCGTGATCGATTCGAGCGGGCATTTGCGCGGGCCCGCGTAGCTCGGCGCCTCGTGACCGGCCGGGATCGTTGCGCTGTGGTCATCCCGATCGTGCGCCATCCGCCGGCCGGGGCGCCCGCGCGGTGCCGCCGTAAGCGACCGACAACCGCGTTGGCTTTGGTCTCGATCGGTACCGGCGAGCTGCTATCCTTTGCACGGCGCTCGCATGGGGTGCCCCCGCGGGCAGGCTCGCTGCGAAGGCAAGCCCCGGATACGCGCCGGCCGCGATGCCGCCGGCAGGGCGCCGCCGGTGCCCGGTGCGCGTCGGCGTGGTCGATGGCGTGTTGGATGAGCAAGGAACCGGCAGGGAGGTGTCATGCAAGCATCTCGGACGATCGCTAGGGCGGCCGTGGCTTGGTTCGCGCTGGCGCCCGCCGTGGCGGGCGATGCCAGCGAGGGCGATGGTGCCGCGGGCGCGATGGCGCCGAGCTATCAAGCCGAATGGCGGGATCAGCCGGCCACCGCGGTCACGCGCGCCTTGTCGGCGCAGCAGCTACGCCGATGTGTGCGCTACAAGTACAAGCGCAACATCGACGATCCGACCGAGCTGCTGGTGCGCTGTAGCGCCGACGGGCGCACGTGGCACACCTACCTTGTTTACACCGATAGCGAGACTGCGTTGGGCCCTTACGAGCCCGCGCCCGGCTACGACTGAGCCCGCCCCAATGTGTCCGGGCCGTCGCCGGCGATGGGGCGCGAACGGCGGGCGCTGTGGCCACGCTCGGCGCGGTTTCCCGGGGGCCCGGGCTAGTCGGCGTTGGGGAAGAACAGCTGCTGTGCGCGCAGGCGGTAGCTGGCAATGGCTCGCTGGCCCGCGTCGGATATCAGCCACCGGTGCCACTGCTCGGCCAGCTCGTGGTCGAGGTGCGGGTGGTGCTTCGGGTTGGCCAGCAGACTTCCGTACTGGTTGAACAAGGCCTCGTCGCCCTCGAAGAGCAACGCCAGTTCCTGGCGGTTGTCGAAAGCGATCCAACTGGCCCGATCCGTTATGGTGTAGGCATTCATCCCCGCCGCGGTGTTCAAGGTCGCGCCCATGCCGCTGCCCAGCTCGCGGTACCAAGAACCGACAGGCTCCGGCAGGCCCGCGCTCGACCACAGATCGAGCTCGGCGCGGTGGGTGCCGCTATCGTCGCCGCGCGAGGCGAAAGCGGCTTGGTGGTCGGCGATGCGTCGCAATGCCTGGGTGGCGGTGGCAGCCTCCGCGATGTGCGCGGGGTCGCTCGCCGGGCCGACCAGAACGAAATCGTTGTACATGACGTCGGCGCGCTCGACGCCGTGGCCTTGCTCGACGAACGCGCGCTCGGCATCGGTGTCGTGGACGAGCAGGGCGTCGGCGTCGCCGCGGCGACCAATCTCGAAGGCCTGGCCGGTGCCGACCGCGACCACGTGAACATCGATGCCGGTCTGCGCGCGGAACCGGGGAATGAGGTGGTCGAACAATCCGGATGCCTGGGTCGAGGTCGTCGACGCCAGCGTCAGCGAGCGCCCGCTTTCGGCGCCGGCGCTGGCGGTGACCAGCATGGCCAGCCAACCCGCGAGTAGTGCGTGTCGCATCGCCGCCTTCGATCCACTTGCTGCCATCGCATGCCTCACCAACTCAGGTCACCGCGCAGGAAGGCGGCCCCCTCGCGACTCCGGGGCTGCGCGAAGAAATCGGGCGCCGCCGTGCGCTCGACGATGCGCCCGTCAACGAGCAGCACGATCTCGTCGGCCAGGCGCCGCGCCTGGCCGAAATCGTGCGTGGTCATGACGATGCGGGTACCGGCCCGGTGGAAGGCGAGTACCGCCTCTTCGACGCGCTTGATCGCCGCCGGGTCGAGCGCGGCGGTGGGCTCATCGAGGAACAGCACCTCGGGGCGCAGCGCCCAAGCCCGCGCCAATGCCAGGCGTTGCTGCTCGCCCGCCGACAACACACGCGCTGGTCGGTGGGCGATCGAGCGCAGGCCGAAGCGGTCGATCGCCTCATCGGCCCGCCGCAGGCGCTCGGCGCCCGCCACCCCGGCCACGCTCAGGGCATAGCGTACGTTCGCCCGCGCTGAACGCCGCAGCATCACCGGGCGTTGGAAAACCATCGCCTGGCGTCGCCGCAGGATCGGGGGTGACACATTGCCATGCGCCCACCGGACCACCCCCTGAGAGGGAGCGATCAGGCCGTGGGCGATGCGCATGAGCAGGCTCTTGCCGGCGCCGTTCGGGCCCATGATGAGGGTCCTGCCCTCGGTCTCGAGGCGCAGATGGGTCGGGCGCAACAACGTCTGGCCTCGATGGCGGAAACTCACGCCATCGAGCTCGAGCGGCAGCAATGCGGGCGGGTGCGCGGCCGTCATCCCAGGCGCCTCCGGGCCGTCTCGCCGATGATGTAGGCGACCCCATTCACGCCCGCGACCAGCAGCAAAACGATGATCCCCAGGCCGAGGGCGAGCGCGAGGTTGCCTTTCTGCGTCTCCAACGCGATCGCGGTCGTCATGACGCGGGTCACCCCCGCGATGTTGCCGCCGACGATGAGCACGGCACCGACCTCGGCGGCGGCCCGACCGAAGCCGGCCAGCACCACGGTGACCAGGCTGAAGCGCGCATCCCACAGGAGGGTGGGGATCGCACGCAGCCGCGATACGCCGAGCGAGCGCAACTGCTCGCGGTATTCCGCCCAGAGTTCGTCAATGACCTGGCGTGACAGGGCGGCGACGATGGGCAGTACCAGGACCGCCTGAGCGATGACCATGGCGCCCGGCGTGAACAACAGGCCCAGCGAGCCCAGCGGGCCCGCGCGCGATAGCAGCAGGTAGACGACGAGCCCGACCACGACCGGCGGCAGCCCCATGAGGGCATTCATTGCGACCACCACCAAGCCGCGCCCGGGGAACGACCACAGGGCCACGGCCGCGCCGACCGGTAGGGCGATCGCGCTGGCGAGCACGACCGCCGTCAGCGAGACCTGGAGCGACAGCGCCACGATCCCGAGTAGCTCGGGATCCAGATTCCAGATCAACTCAAAGGCGGCGTCGAAGGCGTTGTCCAAGGATCCGGGGAGTGTTCGATGAATGCGCGCGCGATTATCTGCATGATTAGACGCTGTTGCAGCAACAATCGTAATTTGCACATATACAAGTACATGAGTACACCATATCGCTTTGCCAGCGGCGGCAGCGCTGCGAGCCGGTGGACGCGTGCCGCGCGCAACCGACGGCCCCGCTTCGCGCCGGCGAGGGTCGGGCGCACCCAGCCTCTTGCGTGGGCGGACGGTGGCGCGAGACGTGTGGCAGGCGGGCCCGCGGGACGGGCGGCCAGGAGCGACGGCGGTGGTGGTGGCGCCCCGGGCAGGATTCGAACCTGCGACCCTTCGCTTAGGAGGCGAATGCTCTGTCCAGCTGAGCTACCGGGGCAGGGGGTGCCGTTCTTGTAGCGGCTTCTGGTCTCGCGGGTCAAGCGGCGCCGGCGTGAGGCCCCCGCCGCCCGGCCGGGCGGGACAATAAAAGGGCCGCCCGCGGGCGGCCCTTAGTCGCTTCTTTGGTGGAGCCGAGGGGAATCGAACCCCTGACCTTCGCGATGCGAACGCGACGCTCTCCCGGCTGAGCTACGGCCCCAAGGCGGCAGCGATTGTACTCAGCGGCCCAGGTGTTGGCTACCCCGCTTTGCTGTACCCGCGCGGCGCCGGCGCCCGCGACCCGCGTTCGGGGTGGCGACGGCGCCATGGTGCACTCTGCTAGAATGCGTCGCTCTTCGAGCGGGCCCGAAGGCTCCGCTGTCCGCGTGCCTGGAGTCGTCTCCGAATGAGCGTCGTTACCCGTTTTGCCCCCAGTCCGACCGGCTACCTCCACATCGGCGGGGCGCGCACCGCCTTGTTCTCGTGGCTGCACGCACGTCAGCAAGGGGGGCAGTTCGTGCTGCGTGTCGAGGACACCGACCGCGAGCGCTCCACTGCTGAGGCCAATCAGGCCATCCTCGACGGCATGGAGTGGCTCGGTCTGGACTGGGACAGCGGGCCTGTCTACCAAAGCGAGCGGCTCGAGCGCTACCGCGAGGTGGTGTCGGCATGGCTGGCCGAGGGACTCGCCTACTATTGCTACCGGACCAAGGAAGAGCTCGACGCCTTGCGCGAGGCGCAGATGCAGCGCGGTGAGAAGCCGCGCTACGACGGCTACTGGCGCGACAACGACGAGACGCCCCCGCCCGGGATAACCCCTTGTATCCGATTCAAGAATCCGCTGTCCGGCGTGGTGTCCTTCGATGACCGTGTGCGTGGGCGCGTGCGGGTAGCCAATGAGGAGCTCGACGATTTGGTGATCGTCCGACAGGACGGCACGCCCACCTATAACTTCTGTGTGGTGGTCGACGATTACGATATGGGCGTCACCGATGTCGTGCGCGGCGATGACCACGTCAGCAATACCCCGCGCCAGATCAATATGCTGCGGGCGCTGGGCGTCGAGGCGCCGGCCTATGCCCACGTGCCCATGATCCTAGGACACGACGGCAAGCGCCTGTCCAAGCGCCATGGTGCGGTCAGTGTGATGCAATACGAGGCCGAGGGCTACTTGCCCGAGGCGCTGCTGAATTATCTCGTGCGTCTGGGGTGGTCGCACGGCGATCAAGAGATCTTCTCGCCCGAGGAGATGCTCGAACTGTTCGATTTGAGCGCAGTCAACAATGCGCCGTCGACGTTCAACCCGAGCAAGCTCGAGTGGTTGAATCAGCAGCATCTCAAGCGCCTCGAGCCCAACGTGGTGGCGCAGCGGCTGCGCCGCTATATCGAGCGTGCCGGCTTGGATCCCGATGCCGGTCCCGATCTCGAACGCTTGGTCGTGGCGCAGCGCGAGCGCAGTGCCACCCTCGTCGACATGGTCGATAGCAGCCGCTTCTTGTTCGAGGATTTCGAGGCCTATGACGCGAAGGCGCAGCGCAAGCACCTGGGGCCCACCGCCGTCGAGCCCCTGGTCGAGGCCCGCACGGCGCTAGCCCAGCTGGGCGCATGGCAAGCCGACGCGATCCACGCGATTGTTGCGGATATCGCCGAGCGATTGGACGTGGGCATGGGGAAAGTGGCGCAACCGTTGCGTGTTGCTGTCGCCGGGCGTGCGGTGTCGCCGCCCATCGACGCCACGTTGGAGCTATTGGGCCAGGCAACGACCCTGGAGCGGGTGGATCGCGCCATCGAGGCAGCGCGGCAGAGCGAGTGATGCGCGCATCCAGGTTGACGCGGGGGAGTCGGGTCATTAGCCTTTCGGACGCTGTCGAAGTGGGGCCATAGCTCAGACGGGAGAGCGCCTGGATGGCATCCAGGAGGTCGGCGGTTCGATCCCGCCTGGCTCCACCACTTCCATTCCGGCTACGCCTGCGTAGCCGCCCCCGTCTTGTCCACGTTTTCTCCGCACTCGTGCCGACGGCAAACGGTCCAGGGAGCCCCCGGACCGAACGCTGGTGGCCGGCGGGATCGATAGCGCCGTGGACCCCGGGGGCCGCGGGGCGTCGGGTTCAGCCCAGGCCCAGCGCCCGGCGGCACTCGTTCTCCGCCTCCTCATCGTCGATGCCTCGGTCCACGAGGTATTGCCAGGCCGCCGATATGGCGTCGAGCTCGCTCTCGGCGGTGAACGTGGTGGGCCCGCTGCCGTCGTCGGCGTCGGCGCTCACTTGGTAGTGCTCGCCCTGGGCTTTGATGCTGACCTCCATCGGATCTCCTTTGCCGTGCTGGGGCCTTGTGTCGCACTACAGCGTTGCGCCTAACGCACGTAGTCCCGCTACGCTCGGTCGGCGCGCCTCGCCCCGCACGCCACAGGCCCCGCCGTGGTGACCGGGTGAGTGGTAACAGGTTCTACCCGCCCGACCCGGATAAGCAGGATTCGCGCCAGCCTGCATTTACGTGGATGGCCGGCATTTGCTATGCAAGCAATCGTGAGTGCCGATGATCCCGCTAATACCGCCTGGTACGTTCGCCGGGGCACGACCATCCTCGGTCCGTACGACGTCGCGACGCTGCGCCGCTACTTGCTGTTGGGTCGTGTCCGGGTCACCGATCGCGTCAGCGCGGACGGCCAGAGTTGGCAGCCGTTGACGCAGCGGGGTGAGCTCATCCCCGAGGAGATGCAGGATCTGGGAACGGCCGAGGGCCGTGCGCGGTTCGAGGCGGCGCGCGAGGCCGTCGATGAGCGCAGCGGTGATCATGACGGCGCGGTCGCGCCGCGTCGACCGCCGCGGCGTCGGCAGACGGATCCGGCTGCGCGGACGCCGGGTGTGCGCCTCGTCTTGGTTGGCGTCGCGGTCACGGCGGTGATCGTATTGGTGGCGATCGGCTACCAGGATGTATGGGTCCATGGCCCGGCTGGGCCGCCCGATTGCGGCGCCCCGCCCGAGCCGGGTGTCAATTGGAGCTACTGTACCAAGGACGGGCTCAAGCTGGGCGCCGGCCGCGACCTGGGGTCGCTGCGGGCGGTCAATGCCTCGTTGCGCGAGGCCCGGATCGCGGGCGTCGATCTGCGCAACGCCACCCTGGCCTATGCCGACTTGGCGGGCGCGGATCTATCCGGAGCGGTGCTCGACGGTGCCGATCTGGAGGGTGCGGTTTTGCGCGGTGCGGACGTCCGGGGCGCCTCGTTCGTGGGGGCGCGCCTGACACACGCTGATCTGCGCAATGCCCGTATCGACGGCGCCGACTTCAGCGAGGCCGAGCTCGACAACGTGGTCTGGCCCAAGGGCGCCGAGTGCCGCGAGCAGCCCGCGGAAGGCTGTGCCGAATGAGCTGCGCGCGCGGACGGGATCACGATGCCGCGGCCAACCGCTCGAGCACCTCGTCGACATGGCCGACGGCAGCGGCGAAGTGGCCCTCATCGGCCAGCCAGTGCAGGCTTGACCCGGTGACGTGCTCGGCCAGGTAGCGTGCGTGGGCGGGTGGCACCACGGGATCGCGGGTGCCGTGCCAGAGGGTCACGGGCGCGGTGACCGCCCGCCACGGGAAGCCCCAAGCACGCACGTAGCGCTGCATCTCGTCGACGGCGGGCCGCGACCCGTGGGCGACGCTGCCTTGCAGGGCGCCTACCCAGACAGCGCGCGCGGTCGTTTCCTGCAATAGATCGCCGTCGCCGCCCCTTCCGGTGGCGCTGAGCAGGCGGAACATGGCGGTGGGCCATACACGGATCACACCGGAGAGGGCCGCGAACAGCACACGCAGAGCCCAGACTCGTCGCCGCGCGCAGTACACGCTCAGCCGACCCAGGGCCGACATGCCATCGGGCGCGCCCATCTCCGCCAGGGGGCCGAGCCCGGCGATGGTGGCTACCGCCGATATGCGCGCCGGGAAGGTTGCCGCGCTGGCGAGGGCGTAGGGGGCCCCGCCCGATACGGCCAGCAAGGGCAGGTGCTCGATCTCGAGGTGGTCCATCAGAGCGCCCATCTCGGCGGCCCAGTCGGCGATGCGCTCGAGTGCAACGGGGGACGATCCGCCGAATCCCGGGCGGTCGGGAGCGATCAGGCGGATCCCGGCGGCGCGGGCGGCATCATCGGCGAAGCCGGCCTCATGGCCGGTTGCCGGGAAGCCATGGCAGTAGAGCACGGGCCGACCCGCCGGGTCGCCCCATTCCTGCCATGCCTGCCACCCGCCCGCGGCGCGGGCGCGATAGTGGCGATTCTGTGGTGCCTCCGCGCGATTCATCCGGTTTCGCAGGTGTCGGTGCCGAGCCCGCGGCCGTGGGGGAGTCCGGTGAATGGAACCACGGGGGCGGCGCCGGCATTGTCGACCGGTATGCGTACCGCGCGCTCGTCCCTTGTGAGCGCCGCGAGCCCCCGCAACTGCGCCTCCATGACGGCGATCCCCGCCTCGGAGACATCGTCGCCCCGACGGTAGCGGGCGCGCACGCGCTCGCGCAGGATCGGCTCGGGCACCTCGATGTCGACGATACGAAATGGCACCCGCTGCTGGGCGGCCAGCCGTTCGAACCGGCTTCGGCGCTCGCGTTCGACAAAGGTGGCATCGACGACCACCGGGAAACCGGCGCGAGCGCCCGCGCGTGCCAAAGCTTCGAGGCGGGCATAGACGGTGTCGTGGGCGGCGGG
This sequence comes from uncultured Ectothiorhodospiraceae bacterium, assembly GCA_964445325.1. Classification (GTDB taxonomy): domain Bacteria; phylum Pseudomonadota; class Gammaproteobacteria; order XJ16; family Halofilaceae; genus Halofilum. The sequence continues at coordinate 14,117 of CAYUKN010000022.1, read as the reverse complement.
GGCGTAGCGCGTTTCGGGATCCGGGTCGGGATAGAGTCGGCGACGCTCGACGTCGGCCCGCAGGCGGATCGCGCCCAGGCGGTCGACCAGCACCGATGCGGCGGCGCTCTTGCCGCTGCCGGCGACCCCGCGCGTGATCAGGATCGCGCCCGCGTCGGTGCCGGCATAGTGCTCGGCCAGCGCGATGTAGGCGCGCAGGGCGGCCTCGTCCTCGGCGTCGTCCTCGCCAGGCCCGTGCTGGCTCTTGCGAATGGCGGCGATCTTGGCTCGCACGAGGGCGCGGTAAACCAGGTAGAAGGTCATGACCTCGAGGGCATCGTAGTCACCGGTGGATGCGAGCCACTCGTCCAAGAACTCGCCGGCCAGGTCGTCGGCACCGCGGCGGTCGAGGTCCATGACGAGGAAGGCGACATCGGCGGCGACATCGGTCCAGCGCATCGCCGCATTGAATTCGATGCCATCGAATATGGCGGGCGCGCCGTCGACCAGGGCGATATTGCCGAGATGCATGTCGCCATGGCATTCGCGTACACGTGCATCCGCTCGCCGGCGCTCGAAGGCGTGGCTCAACGCCGCGAAGCGGCTTTCGGTCCATTGCGCCAGCGCGTCCAGGCGCTCGCCCAAACTGGAGTCCACGTGGGGCCGGATCTGGGCGAAATTGTCCCGGGCGGGGGCGAGGACCGCCGCGGGTGAGCCGAAGTGGGCGTCGGGCGGCGCGGCGTCCGCGCTATCGTGGAAAGCGGCGACGTGTTGGGCCAGGCGCCCGATCAATGCGCGATCGAGCTGCCCCTGGGCCGCTTGACGATCGAGTAACCCGGCCTCGTCGAAGCGGCGCATGCGCACGGCGTACTCGATGGGCGCTCCCGCCCCGCCCAACTCGGGCACGGTCGGCGAACCGGTGATCGCCACAACATCGAGATAGATGTGCGGGGCCAGACGTGCGTTGAGGCGCACCTCGGCCTCGCAGCAAGCCCTTCGGGCCTCGAGCGTGGAGAAATCGAGAAAGCCCAGGTCGAGGGGCTTCTTGATCTTGTAGGCGTAATCCCCGGCGAGGATAACGTGCGAGATGTGGGTCTCATGGTGGATCACCTCGCCCACGGCGTGCGGCCAGTGCACTGGATCGCTCAACGCCTCGACGAGTTGGCGCTGTTGGGCCTCGGTATCCATCACGGCTTCCAGAGCGGGTCAGGGCAACACAGCGTAGCGTGGCCGCGCACGCGGGGGCTCATCCTGGCGCAATGGTCGCACCCAGCCAATCGGGGATGCGGTGGTCGAGCCAGCGGATGGGTTCAGCCCAGCGGCCGCGAGCGACGAAGCCGACGTGGCCGCCATGCTCGCTGAAATCACGCTCGGTCGCGACGGCGACGGCGTCGGGGCCGGGCACGGGCTCGGGCCCGACGAAGGGATCATCCAGCGCCTGGATCAAACGTGTCGGGATCCGGATGCGTGGCAACCACGGGTAGGCACTGGCTCGGTCATAGTAGTCCTGCGCGCCGGTGAACCCATGGAGCGGCGCGGTGACGTGCTCGTCGAAATCGCGGAAGCTGCGCGCGCGTGCCAGCGCCGCCGTATCGATCGGCAGATGGCCGAGGCGCTGTTGGCGCGACCACACGGCGCGCTTCATGCGGGCCACCAAGTGGCGTTGGTAGACGCGCGAGAAGCCGCGATCGATGCGATCGGCGCACAGGTCGAGCTGGAACGGCACCGAGACGGCGACGGCTGCCGAAAGCGGGACACGCTCGCCCAGCTCGCCCAAGTACTTCAGCAAAGCGTTACCGCCGAGCGAGAAGCCGATGGCGGCGAGTCGGCGGTGGGGGTCGCGACGCTGGAGCGTGCCCAGCAGATAGGCCATGTCGCCGGTGTCGCCCGAGTGATAGGCGCGCGGGAGCCGATTGGGCTCGCCGCTACAGCCGCGGAAATGCATGAACGTCACCCGGAATCCCGCTCGCACGAGCGAGCGCACCAGGCCGCCGACATAGTGCGAGTGAACCGAGCCCTCGAGCCCGTGGAAAAGGCATACGCGCGTCGCCTCGCCGTGACCGAAATGGCACAGATCGACGAAGTCGCCATCGGGTAGCTCGAGGCGCTCGGGTGTCCACGCCGGTAGTGGCGTGCGCAGCCAGGCGAACGCGAACAGGGTCTGCCGGTGGGGCCCGCGCAGCAGCGGTGCCGCCCGGAACGGGGGCGTGGTCATTGCCCAGCTGCTAGCAGTCGCCATGGCGCTTTTGTGGCCACTGCTGGACAATGTTGCCGGCGACGATGAAGACGAGCCCCACGAAGGTCGCCGCTACGATGGTCTCGCCCACCAGGAAGTGGATGAACACGAGTGACAGGAACGGGGCCAGGAAGATGAGATTGCCCACCTTGGCCGTGGTGTCCGAGCGCTTGAGTGCGTTGAGCCAGAGCACGAACGCCACTCCCATCTCGAAGGTACCTACATACACACCACCGGCCAAGCCCTGCCACGAGGGGACCGTGAGCTCGGAGAACCAGGCGGTGGTGAGCGTGATCAAGGGCAGACTGGCCAGGAAGTTCACGAGCAGACCAGCAACGGGGTCGCCTGGATCGCGGGTGTTGAATATCCAGTACAACGCCCAAATTACGGTGCTGCCGAGGGCCAATGCAACGCCGGTGGCGCTGGTGAACGCCAGCCCCAGGATATCTCCGCGTGTGGAGATCACAACCACGCCGATGTAGCTGATCACCAGGGCGGCGAAGCTGCGCACCCCGATGCGCTGACCCAGCAGCGGCACCGACAACAACGCCAGCGTGATCGCCCAGGTGTAGTTGAGCGGCTGCGCCTGCTGCGCCGGCAGCAGATCGTACGCCTGGAACAGCACCACGTAGTAGAGGAACGGGTTGAGCACGCCCAACGCGGCCAGGCGCAGCCAATCGGTGCGGGCGTAGAGGCGCAGGACGTGCCAACGCCGCCGCACGCTCAGGATGGCGCTCAACACCACCACCGAGGTGGCGTTGGCGTAGAGCAGGAGCTGCAACGGATCGACGAAGCGCAGCGACAGCTTGAACGCGCTGGCGACGGTCGACCACAGCAACACGGTGGCACCGCCCAGTAGATAGGCTTGCGCTTGTCGGCTCAGCATCGCGCGCGACACGGAAGGGCTTCGTTGGCACGGGGCGTGCGACGGCGTAGCATGTTGGGCAACCGGCGAGTCAGGCGGGAGAGTCTAGCGTCATCTGGGGAGGGCTGCGATGAGCGTGGACGATGCGTCGCTGCGAGCACGGCTGACCACCGAGCAGTACGAAGTCACCCAGCGCGGTGCCACCGAGCCACCATTCAGCGGGGCGTATGTCCATGACAAGCGGGTGGGCACCTATCGCTGTATCTGTTGTGGACGAGCACTGTTCCGTTCCGAGACCAAGTTCGACTCGGGCACGGGCTGGCCCAGCTTCTATGAACCGATCGAGGCGGCTGCCGTCGGCCAGGAGAGCGACCGCAGCATGGGCATGGTTCGTACCGAGGTCCATTGCGGCCAGTGCCACGCCCACCTGGGGCACGTGTTCCCGGACGGGCCCGCGCCCACCGGCCTGCGCTACTGCATCAACTCGGTGGCACTCGAGCTCGAACGGGATGACGCGGCATGAGCGACTCGGGGACGATCCTGTACTTCGCCTACGGCTCGAACATGTACGGCCCGCGCATGAAAAAGCGCGTGCCTTCGGCGCGGTTCTACGATATCGGCCGTCTGCCGGGCTACTGCCTGGCGTTCCGGAAATATAGCCAGGACGGTTCGGCCAAGTGCGATCTCGATCCCTACGAGCCCGAAACCGCCTGGGGGGTGATCTACTGCCTCGACGCCGATGAGCGCCACCTGCTGGACGCCGCCGAGGGCGAGGGCTACCGCGCCGTCGATGTGACGGTGGCGGCACGCGAGGGGTTCATCGACGTGCTGACCTATCGGGCGAAATCCGACTGGCTCATCGACGGCATACCGTACGACTGGTATCGCGATCTGGTGGTCGCGGGGGCGCGCGAGCACGACCTGCCGGAGGTCTACACGGCGGCGATCGCCGCCATGGACGCGGCCGAGGACCCCGATCGCGAGCGCGCCAAGAAAAAACGCCCGTGAATTGAGCGCCGTAGGGCCGCAAGGCCCTCGACGTGGCCTCGCCGCCGGTCGGCCGGGCGCCGGCCCCGGGGTGCAGGCCGCCCCGGGGCGGGCGCCGCCTCAGCTCTCGCCGCGCAGCTGCTCGACGATCCCGGGGTTCTCCAGCGTCGAGGTGTCGCCCTCGATGGGCTTGCCCTGGGCGACGTTGCGCAACAGCCGGCGCATGATTTTGCCCGAGCGCGTCTTGGGTAGATTGTCGGCGTAGCGAATGTCCTCGGGCTTGGCGATGGGCCCGATCTGCTGCGCGACCCACTGCGTGAGCTCGTGCGTGAGGGCTTGGTCGACCCCGCCCTCGGGCCGCTGCCCCTTGAGCACGACGAACGCGAAGATGCCTTCGCCCTTGACGTCGTGCGGGATCCCGACGACCGCCGCCTCGGCGACGCGCTCGTGCGCGACCAGTGCCGACTCGATCTCCATGGTGCCCAGGCGGTGGCCCGAGACGTTCACGACGTCGTCGATGCGCCCCATGATCCAGAAGTAGCCGTCGGCGTCCTTGCGGGCGCTATCGCCGGCGAGGTAGTACTTGCCGTCGAACTTGGGCCAGTAGGTGTCGATGTAGCGCTGGGGATCGCCCCAGATCGTGCGCAGCATCGACGGCCACGGCTTCTTGATCACTAGATAGCCGCCCTCGTCGGGCTCCGTGATCGAGTTGCCGTCCTCGTCGACGACGTCGGCGGCGATGCCCGGCAGCGGGCGCGTGCACGATCCGGGTTTCAGCGGCGTCGCCCCCGGCAGCGGCGAGATCATGTGCGCGCCCGTCTCGGTCTGCCACCAGGTGTCGACGATGGGGCAGCGCCCGCCCCCGATGACCTGGTAGTACCACACCCAGGCCTCCGGGTTGATGGGCTCGCCCACCGTCCCGAGGATCCGCAGCGACGACAGATCGTAGCTATTGGGGAATTCGTCTCCGAGCTTCATCAGTGCGCGGATCGCCGTGGGGGCGGTGTAGAACACCGAGACACCGTGGTTTTGCACTAGGCGCCAGATACGCCCGCCATCGGGCGTGGTCGGTGCGCCCTCGTACATGACCTGGGTGACGCCGCACGCCATGGGCCCGTAGGCAATGTAGGTGTGGCCGGTCACCCAGCCCACGTCCGCGGTGCACCAGAAGACGTCGTCGTCCTGGAGATCGAAGACCCACTTCGACGTGACCACGGCGTTGAGGATATAGCCGGCCGTGGCATGCTGAATGCCCTTGGGCTTACCCGTCGACCCCGAGGTGTAGAGCAGATACAGCGGATGCTCGGCGTTGATCCGGGCGGGCTCGCATTCGCCGGGCTGTCCGGCGATGGCGTCGTGCCACCAGACGTCACGGCCCGACTGCATCGTGACGTCGTTGCCCGCGCGCTGGTAGACGAACACGGTCTCTACGGAGTCGGCGCCCCCGGCCAAGGCGTCATCGACGCCTTTCTTCGTGGCTTGCACCTTGCCGCCACGGGTGCCGCCGTCGGCGGTGATGACCGCCTTGGCCTCGCAATCGTTGATCCGGCCACGCAAGGCGTCGGCGGAGAAGCCGCCGAAGACGACCGAGTGGATCGCGCCAATGCGCGCGCATGCCTGCATCGCGAACACCGCGTGCGGCACCATCGGCATGTAGATGATGACCCGATCGCCGTGATCGATGCCGTGTGCGCGCAGGGCGTTGGCGAATGCGCAGACCTCGTGGTAGACGTCGCGGAAGCTGTAGCGCGTGACGTCACCGGCCTCGCCCTCGAAGATGATCGCGGCCTGGTCACCGCGCGTGGCGAGATGGCGGTCGATGCAATTGTACGAGACGTTGAGCTCGCCATCGGGGAACCACTTGTAGAACGGCGGCTCGCTGTCGTCGAGGACCTTGTCGAACGGTGTCTGCCAATCGAGCTCGCGGCGGGCGAGGTCGGCCCAGAAGCCCTCGTGATCCGCCTCTGCTTGCTGGTGCAGGGCGGACAGGTCGTCGGCCTTTATGCGCGCGCGCTGGGCGGTCTCGGCGCTGGGCTCGAAGATGCGTTGCTCGCTGAGGATCGATTCGATGTTTTCGCTCATGGTTGCTCCCCCTTGGGGTTGCGCGGCGTGCGGGCGCCGCCCCTGATGTTGTTCGGCGCTCTATCTTGGCGCAGGTGACCGCGATGGGGGAAGGACCACCCGCGCGACCCCCGCCTCAGGCGCGCCCGCGGCGCCGCCACGAGCGTCCCATCGTGAGGGCGTAGAGCGTGGGCACGACGAAGAGCGTGAGCACCGTGGACACGGCCAGGCCCCAGACGATGGCGGTCGCGACGGGGCCCCAGATGAGCGACTCCCCACCCAGGCCCGCGGCCAGCGAGAACAGCCCGGCGATGGTCGTGAGCGAGGTGATCAGGATCGGCACCACGCGGCGCCGGGCGGCGTAGAGGATGGCGTGAAGCGGCGTCATACCGGCATCCAGGCGGGCATTGGCGGCGGAGACGAGCACGATGGCGGCATTGACGGCGATCCCGGAGAGCGCGACTACCCCGTAGAGGGCATAGAGCGAGATCGGGTTGCCCGTGACCATCATGCCGACGGTCACCCCCGTGAACGCCATCGGCGCCGTGGTCAGGATCATCAGCGGCTGGAAGTAGCTGCGGAATTGCGTCCCGAGGATCAGGTAGATCAAGCCCACCCCGACCAGGAACAACTGGCCCATCGAGTTCAAACTCTCGGTGATATCGTCGAGCAGACCCGAGGTATCGAGGGCGATGTTCGGATGGCGGTCACGGATGTCGTCCCACTCGCTCAGGATCCAATCATTGGCCTCGATGGTGTCCATGCGCTCCTTGTCGAGATTCGCCTCGACGGTGATCGTGCGCCGGAAGTTGTAGTGGCGGATCGCGGCGAGCCCCGGTGAGCGCTCGACATCGACGACCTCCCTCAAGGGCACGCGCTTGCCCTCGGCGCCGGTCAGGGTCGTCGCGAGCACGTCGTCAATCGCGTCGACGTTATCGCCGCGCAGCGCCAGCACGCGCGCCTCGCGCTCCTCGCCTTGGTGCTGGAATGCCGAGACGGTCTCGCCATCGACGAGCAACTTGATGTTGCGCGAGACCTCGGCCGGGGCCAGGCCCGCCCGATGGGCGGCTTGGGCGTCGACACGCACACTGAGCTCCATCTGGCCCAGCTCGGCGTTGTCGGTGATGTCCTTGATGGCATCGCGGCGCTGCATGATGCGCTTGAGGTCGTCGGCGGCGGCCTCGATCTCGTCGAAGTCGTCGCCGCGCACCTTGATGCTGATGGGCTTGGTCGTTGGCGGCCCACCCGAGATCTTGAGGAAGGACACGCTCTCGGGCCCGGTCAAATCGGTGACCGATGGGCGAAGATCCGAGATGATCTGCGAGACTTGGCGCATGTCGCCTTCCCGGGGCTGCAGTGCGACCAGCAGCTGACCGTAGTGATCGCCCCGGCGCGGCGAGGTGTCGGTGAATTTGCGCCCGGCATAAGCCAGTATGGAACGCAGCTCGCGTTGTTTCAGGCCAGCCCGAACCCGTTCCTCGACCCGGCGCACTTGCTCGAGGGTGTCGTCGACCGGCGTACCGATGGGCATGTCGACGTCGACGTAGAACAAGCGAATGGGCTCGGAGGCGAAGAAGTCGCGGCGAACGCCCGTTTCGGTGATCACGGCGCCGAGCGCCAGGACGAACAGCAGCACCGCCGTGACCAGCATGGACACGGGATAACGCATCGCCCGTGCGAGGATCTGCGTGTAGACGCTACGGATGCGCCGAAGCGCCCGCGTGCGCAGCCGCTGAATCCGGGTCGGCTTGGTCACGTCGATGCGCGCGGCGCTGATATGCGCGGGCAGCATCCAGTAGGCCTCGACCAGGCTGAATAGCAAGGCCGTCGTGACCACCAGCGGCACCAGGAACATGAACTTGCCCAGGATTCCGGGCAGCAGCATCAGCGGCAGGAAGGCCGCAATCGTCGTCGCAACCGCGCTGGTGATGGGGGCGAAGATCTCGCGTAGACCGTCGATCGAGGCCTCGATGGCCCGGGCGCCGCGCTCCAGTCGGTAATAGATGGCCTCGACCATCACCACGGCGTCGTCGACTAGCATCCCGAGCGAGATGACCACACCCAGCAGCACCAGGACGTTGAGGGTGCGGTCGAGCACGAACAGCGTCAGGAAGACACCGGCGAGGATGAACGGGATCGCGATCGCGGTGAGCAGCGAGATGCCCAGCCCGAGGAACAACCAGGCCACCAACAGCACCAGGACCAGCCCGATCACCATGTTGGTCTGCATCACATCGAGCGCGTTGCGCGTGATCTCGGTCTGGTCGTCGACGAGCACCAGGTCGATGCCGGTGCGCTGGGCGACCGCGTTGCGTTCGTCGATGTAGCGCCGGATGCGCTCGACGAGCTCGAGGGTGTTGGTCTTGGCTTTCTTGTTCACCCCGAGCTGTATCGCGGGCTGGCCCTGGTAGCGCACGAGGGCATCGGCCTCGCTTCGCCCGCGTCGCACGCTCGCCAGCGTGTCGAGCGGGACCTCCCCGCGAGCCGTCTCGATGGGCAAGGCCCCCACCGCGGCGGGATCCGCCGTGGTGCCCTCGACCGAAACCAGCCAGGTTCGATTGCCCACCTGGACATCACCGGCGGCGAGATCGCGGAAATAATTGCGCACGGTATCGGCGATGTCGCTCGGGTCGAGACCGTGCGCTTCCACTGCGACCGGATCAAAGGCGACCTGGAGCTCGGGCTCGGTGAGCCCGTGGGCCTGAACCGAGTCTACCCCTTCGAGCTGCTGCAGATCCTCGAGGATCAGTTGCGCCTGGCGACGGAGTTGCTCGCCGTCGCCAGGGGCGGTGACCGCGACCGTGGCGTTGGGGAACGCATTCGCCGTGGTTATCTCGCGGATGGTGGGATCGTCTGCGCTGTCGGGGAGTTCATCCTCGGCCGAGCGCACCTCGCGCCGCAGATCGGCGACGCGCTTGTCGAAGGTGTCGTCACTGATGTCCTCGAAGCGCACGAGGATGCTGGAGATGCTCTCGCGCGACGTACTCGAGACGAACTTGATGTCGGAGATGGTGCGGATGCCGCGCTCGAGCGGCTCGGTGACGCGGCGCTCGATGTCGCGCGGCCCCGCGCCGGCCAGGACCGTATTGATCTCGATCCAGTTGAAGTTGATCGTCGGGTCCTGCTGGCGGGGCAGCAACAGGAACGCCGCGGTGCCCAGCGCCAGAATCAGAACGAACGTGGCATTCGCCAGGACGTGGTTGGTGAGGAACCGGCGTAGCAACGCAGCTTACTCGGTTGTCTCGACCGGATCACCGTCGGCGACGCTATAGCGCCCGCGCACGATGAGCGCGGTGTCGGCGGCGAGCTCGGTCGCGACGGGCCGACCCTCGACCGCATGCGGCAGCGCGTGGAACCGCGCGCGCTGGTCGACCCGGTGCATCACTCCGAGTTGGCCGTCGCGGCGAACGATCATTCCGGGCGGGATGGCCCGCTCGGCGACACGCCAGTGGATGCGGCCGGCGGCGCCGGGCAAAGGTCGGGCCTGGGTGAAAGCGAGGCGTACCTCGCGTGTCCGCGTCTGCGGGTCGGACTCGGGCACGACGCGGCGCACACGCACGGGGTAGTTCTGCTCCTGGGCGACGAACGTCGCGGTGCCCGCGCGCTCGAGCGCGTCGAGCTCGTCGTGTTGCACGCGGGCCGAGAGCACGATCGCGTCGGGATCGATGAGTTCGATTACGGGTGTGCCCGGTTGCACATAGCTACCGGGCTGAAGCGGGCGCGCGGCCACCACGCCCGGGAAGGGCGCCTCGATCGAGCAGCGCTCGACATCGCGCTCGGCCGCCGCCACGGCTGCGTTCTCGACGCGCAGATTGGCCGCGGCCGCGTCGAACTCGGAGCGCGCCTCGTCGAGCTCGTCGGGCGTCGCCGCGTTTTGCTCGAGCAGGCGCCGGGTGCGCTCGAGGCGCGTGCGTGCGAGCTTCTTGCGCGCGACGAGCTCTTCGCGCCGACTCTGGGCGCGCTCGAGCTGATTCTGTGCATCGACGCATTCGAGCTCGGCGACGACCGCGCCCTTGTCGACGCGGTCGCCCACGTCGACGCGGATTCGGTCGATCGGCGCGGCCAGGCGTGCGGCGAGCTGGGCGCGCGACAACGAGACCACCTCAGCGGGGGCCTCGGCGTCGATCGCTTGTGCCACCTCGCCGAGCGTCTGCACCGTCACCGGTGTGGGCTCCTCGGCCTCGGCGCCGGCGCCAACGAGTGCCAGGGCGGCGGCCCAGGCGAGCACAAGCGGTTGTGATCGCGCCCTCATGGTGAATCTCCCGCTTTCGGGGGCCGCGCGGCCATACGCGGTGTTGGTGGAACGTCGGGGGCTCGATGACACGACAGCGGCGTCGGGTGCGCGATACCGTGCCGCTGAAGGCGATGACCCGTCGGGGCTACGCAGCGCTGTCGTGGGGCGCGCGCAGTGCCCGCGCAAATCTAGCGTATTCGGGTCGCTCGTCAAACCGGTGTGTTGGCCGCATTGGCTTCGGACTTGCAGGGCGGAACGGAACGGTCGGTGGTGGCGGCGTTGGTGATTGCCGGGGGCGAGGCACAGGCAAGATGATGGCGAGGGAACACAGCGCGACTCGAGACGAGTATGGACGCACCACGCGGCGCGCCCGCGGTGGCCGCCCGCTAGTGATGGGTGTTGTCCTGACCCTGGTGATCGCCGCGTTCTGGGTCCAGCCGGCGCGCGCGCTCGAGTTCGAGGGCACCGTCTGGGGCGAGGTTGCGGCGCAGGCCGGGGTGGATCCCGGCCTGCTCTACGCGCTGGCGCTATCCGAGAGTAGCCGGCGCCTGGGCAAGCGCGGCCATTCCCCGTGGCCGTGGGTGATCCGCACGCCCCGCGGCGGCTACTGGTTCGACTCGCGTGATGCCGCCCGGCGCGGCCTGGGTGCGGTGCTGGCCCAGTGGCCGGCGCGACGCGTCGACGTGGGCGCGGCGCAGATCAACGTTGGCTGGCATCGCCACCGCTTCAGTGATCCCGCGAAGCTATTGGACCTGCGCTACAACCTGCACACGGCCGCGCGCATTCTGGCCGACAGCGTCGCCTCGACGCGCGATCCCATTCTCGGCCTCGGTCGCTATCATCACTGGCGCGACCACGAGCGCTCGCGCACCTATGCCCGCCGGGTCTGGGGCAAGTATCGCCGCATCACGCTGCCCGGCCATGAACCCCGCGCGGACTACATCGTCGCCAGCGAGGACCGCCTTGGTGAGCTCGTGCAGCGCATCGCTCGGCGCTGAGTCGGCCCGCCGCGCTTGCCGCCGTTGCGGCGCTAGCCCGGCTCGGCTCGCGTTAGGCGCGTGGATCATTCGTCCTCCGCGGGCGGCAGGGAGCGATCCACCGTGGCATCGATGCGGCCGCGCGCGAGCCGGATGTCGAGGCGGTCGCCCGGCGCGGTGCTCGCGGCATCGACGACGGCGCGGCCATCGGCGCTGCGCTGGACCAGGGCGTAGCCGCGTCCCAGCACCGCCAGGGGGCTGACCGCCTCGAGCGCGCGGGTGGCGCTGGCGAGGCGTTCACGCTGGCTCGTCAGTGTGCGGCGCATGCCACGGTGGAGCCCGGTCTCGGCTCGCGCGACACGCTCGCGCAGGCGCTCGATTCGGTGCGCCGGCGTGGCTCTTTCGAGGCGCTCGGTGGTGGCGCTGCCGCGCTGGCGGTGGCGCGCGAGCTCGCGCCGGATCCCTCGCGCCAGCCGGGCGCTGAGCTCGTCGGCGCGCTGCTGGAGTTGTTGCAAGCGCCTGGCGGGATCCTGGCGGTGGAGGCGCCGCTCGAGGCGCGTGTAGCCATCGGCCGAGCGCTCCAAACGGCCGCGCATCGCCGCGGAAAGGCGCCTCTCGAGCTGGCCCACGCGCCGCGCCAGGGACTCGGCGTCCGGCGTCACCACTTCCGCAGCGGCCGAGGGCGTCGGGCAACGCTGGTCCGCGGCGAAGTCGGCGATGGTGACGTCGACCTCGTGGCCCACCCCGGTGACGACGGGGATGGGCGAGGCGGCGATCGCGCGCGCGACGGCCTCCTCGTTGAAGGCCCATAGATCCTCGAGTGAACCCCCACCTCGTACGAGCAGCAGCACGTCGCACTCGCTTCGCCGCCCCGCGCGCTCGAGCATGGCGGCGATGGTGCCGACCGCTTGCTCGCCCTGTACGGGCACCGGATAGACGACTACCGGGATGGCGGGGAAGCGCCGGCGCAGGACCCGAAGGACGTCGCGAACCGCCGCGCCCGAGGCAGAGGTGATCACGCCGATGCGCCGGGGCAGGCTCGGCAGCGCGCGCTTGCGCTCGGCGGCGAACAAACCCGCCGCGGCGAGGCGCTTCTTGAGGGCCTCGAATGCCTGCGCCAGCGCGCCGGAGCCCCCGGGCTCGAGCGATTCGACGATCAGTTGATAGTCCCCGCGCGCCTCGTAGAGCCCCACGTTTGCCCGCGCACGCACCATCATGCCCGCTTCCGGCGTGAAGGTGAGGTGGCGGTTGCGCCCGCGGAACATGGCGCAGCGGACCTGCGCGTCGCTGTCCTTGAGCGTGAAATAGATGTGGCCCGAGGCGGGGCGGGCGAGGTTGGACAGTTCGCCGGCGACCCAGATCGGCCCGAGGGCCCCCTCGAGGACGTCGCGCACGGTTCGGTTGAGCTCGCTGACCGAGAAGATGTGGATGTCGGCGGTGTCGCCGTCGGCTTGGGTCATCGGGTGGTTGCGCCTCGTGCGCGAATTGTTCACAGGGCCGTGGCACCATATAATAGAGGGCTTACCTTGGCCCGCGCGACCGGCTCATCCATGCGCATTATCGACGAAGCGCTGACGTTCGACGACGTCCTCCTCCTGCCCGGCTACTCCAGTGTGTTGCCGAAAGACGTGGATTTGCGCACCCATCTCACCCGCGACCTGGCGCTCAACATCCCGATACTCTCGGCCGCCATGGACACCGTTACCGAGGCGAGGTTGGCGATCGCGCTGGCGCAAGAGGGCGGGATCGGTATCGTCCACAAGAACATGACGGTCGAGCGCCAGGCCGCCGAGGTCCACCACGTCAAGAAATTCGAGTCCGGTGTGGTCCAGGACCCGATGACGATCAGCCCCGAGACCAGCATCCACGAGGCCGTCGTGTTGACGCACAAACACGGCTTCTCCGGCCTGCCCGTGGTCAAGGGCGACGAGCTCGTCGGCATCGTCACCCGCCGCGATCTGCGCTTCGAGACGCGCGTCGACGAGCCGGTCGCGTCGATCATGACGCCGCAGTCAAAGCTGGTGACGGTACACGAGGGCGCCTCACGTGACGAGGTGACCGCCCTGCTGCACGAGCACCGCATCGAGAAGGTCCTAGTGGTCAACGAGGCATTCCAGATGCGCGGCATGATCACGCTCAAGGACATCCAGAAGGCCACGGACAACCCCAACGCGGCCAAGGACAGCCAGCAGCACCTGCTCGTCGGCGCAGCGGTGAGCACCTCGGCCGGCACGGAGGACCGCGTGGCTGCATTGGCCGCCGCGGGCGTCGACGTCATCGTGGTCGACACCGCGCACGGCCACTCGGAAGGGGTGCTGCAGACTGTGCGCTGGATCAAGATGCACTACCCCGACATCCAGGTGGTCGGGGGCAACATCGCCACCGGCGCGGCGGCGAAGGACCTGGTGACCGCGGGCGCCGATGGCGTCAAAGTGGGCATCGGACCGGGCTCGATCTGTACCACACGCGTGGTCGCCGGCGTCGGTGTGCCCCAGATCACGGCGATCACCAGTGTCGCGGCCGGGCTCGACGGCACGGGCGTCCCCCTGATCGCCGACGGCGGGATTCGCTTCTCGGGGGATATGGCCAAGGCGCTGGCCGCCGGTGCCTGGACCGTGATGATCGGCAGCATGTTCGCGGGTACCGAGGAGGCCCCGGGCGAGGTCGAGCTCTACCAGGGCCGCTCGTACAAATCATACCGCGGCATGGGCTCGATCGGCGCAATGCAGCAGGGCTCGTCGGATCGCTACTTCCAGGACGACGAGGACAGCGCCGACA
>CAYUKN010000021.1:15739-28366 GCA_964445325.1 uncultured Ectothiorhodospiraceae bacterium | reverse complement strand
GAGCCAGCGCACGATCTCGGCTGCCCCGGGATGGTCGAAAGCGGCATAGCGCTCGCGCAGGCGCGGCAGCGACTCGTCGAGGCGGTCGCGTCCCGTGTCGGCGAGCAGAGCCAGATCGCGCTCGACCTGCGCGCCGAGCGCATCGCCGAGCACGGTCCGCATGGCCCAGCGCTGGGCGGCGGTGTATTCGTAGTCCTCGCCGAGGCGGTAGCGCTCGGCCAGGGTGAGCGCCGGGATCGTCGACAGCGTTGGCTGCAGCGCCGGGTTGATGGCGTGGGCGGCGCTATAGGAGGGCAGGTGGGTCGAGCGCCCAATGAACGCGCGCACGTGGAGATGCTCGCTCATGCGCGGGCTGTCGTTGACCGGGTAGTTGTCCCACAGGCGCGGGCGGCGCTGCAGGATCTCGGCGATGCGGTCGATATGGCCCGACTGGATCTCGCGCGCACAGACCTCCTCGCCGGCCCAGTACACCCCGATGCGGCGGTCCAGGCCGCGCCCGAGCTTGGTGAGGTAATCGCGCGGGCGCTCGCCGAAGAGGCGGTCGAGCAGTGGGTCGTCGGTGTAGTAGGTCGGGCAGACGACGATGCGCCGGGCCCGGCTGCGCGCGGCCGCCCAGTCGACGATGCGGATCTGCTGGGCAGCCAGATCGGGGGTATCGCCACGCACGTCATCGAAGCACAGCAACAGCTCGTCCACGCCGATGGCGTCGAGCTCGGCGAGGCGGTCGGTGAGGGCGTGCCAGTCTTCGCCCGGAGACGCCCCGTTCAGCCCCAGCGGCGTGATGCCGATACCGAAGCGAACGCCGAGCTCATGACACCGCGCGCGGAACGCGGCCAACGCCTGCGCCTCGGCCTCGGGCCAGCGTTCGCGCCAGCGGTTGCGCACGTGCGGGTCGGCCTTGGGCGCGTAGTGCCAGTAGTCATAGCCGTGCGGGGCGAGGCGCTCGGCCACGGCCCACCGCTCGGACCAGGACCACAGCGGCCCGTAGAAGCCTTCGATCACTCCCAACGTCATTCGCGCTGCGCCTTGCCGGGGATGTGCGGGCGCCAAGCATCGACGCCCGGCGCCCGCCTTGCAAGTGGTCGGCGCCCGGCGGGCACCGCGATGGCGCGGCCAGCCCGGGGGATCCGCGCCCAGGCCCGCGTCGGTCGCGCCCGGTCACTCGGCGCTTGTACGCTCCTGCCGGTGTACGCGTTTTGGTCCGAAACGTGCATACGGCTTATGTTGTAGCCTGCGGTGGCTCCGCCGCGGGTCGGCCGAACCCAGTGCCACAAGGGGGACCGATGGAGCTCGACGACGCAGCGCAGCCGCGGGTTCTTCTGTGCGACGACTCCAAGATGATCCGGGCCACGGCGCGCAAGATGCTGGGCGAGAGCTTCGACCTCGTCCTCGCCGAATCGGGGGAACAGGCATGGGCGACCATCACCTCCGATCCCACCATCCTCGCCGTCTTCACCGACGTGACGATGCCCGGACTGGATGGCTACGGGCTGCTACGCCGAATACGCGAGGACGAGCGCACCGGGGTGAACGAGCTGCCCGTGATCATCGTCACGGGCGACCAGGAGGAGAGCGCGCGTGAGGAGGCGTTGCAGCACGGCGCGACCGACTTCATCACCAAGCCGTTCGAGCGTTCCGAGCTGATCGCCCGCGCCAATGCCTATGCGACGCGCGACCAGATGCGCCGCCAGGCGCAGGCGCTCCAGGAGAGCCAGAGCCAGGACACTGTCACGGGGCTGGGCAATGGGCGCTACCTAGGTTCGCGGCTCAAGTCGATGCGTGCCTACAGCGTGCGCCATGGCCTGGATATGGCGCTCATCCATATCGATCTCGTCGATTTCGATGCCATCGCGCGGACCCATGGCACCTCGATGGCCAAGCGCATCCTGCGCGAGGTGGGCCAAGTGCTCGCCCACCGTGTGCGCGAGGAGGACGTGCTCGCGCGCGTGGGCAAGGCCCGCTTCGTCGCGTTGTGTCCGAGCTGCGACCGCGACGGCGGGCAGCACCTCGCCCAGCGCCTGATCCAGGGCGTGCAAGAGACGGCGTTCGCCGGCGGCGATGTCCGCGTCGGGGTCGCGGTCGGCTTGCACGTGCCGCCGGGCGACCCCGGGATCGGCCTCCAGGCCGTCTACGATGCGGCCCAGGAGGTCGCCGATCGCGCACTCGGCCAAGGCGACGGCGCGCTCGAGATCTCGCCCGCCGAGGCGCCGGAGGGCGAGCCCGATCTGCCCCGAGAGGTGCCCGCGGCCGAGGAAGCGGCGGGGGAAACGCCAGCCGCCTCCGGCGCCGAGCCCACGCCGACCCTCGAGCAGGCGCTGGCGATGCTGGCGCAACCGGACGGTGCCCAGCGCCTCACACCCCACTTGCCCGAGTTGCTCGAGCGCTGCGTGCCCTTGTTCGAGGCAGCCGGGCCGTCGGTGGCCGCGCCGGTGATCGAGCGCCTGCGCGCACGTATCGGCGAGGCCCAATGAAAGCGCGTGGTCGAAGGCCGTGGCAGGACGGGCCTTCGGAGCCGGGTTGGTGGATGGATCGAAGCGACCCGGTCGAGCGATCGGGCCCGCCTTTGGCGCAGCCAGCGTCCGGCTGACGGGCAGGGCAATGGGTGGCGGTGCCGCGTCCGCGCGCACAAGGGCAAGCGCGAGATCCCCGCGGCGACGCGTGTGCCCGGATCGTTGCCGCGGCATCACTTTTGCCTTCAGAATCGATATAATCGATGCAATGTAAGTCCGCCCCACGCGGACGATTGGAACACGGCTAGATGATCATCCCGAATAGCGCATCGCGCGCTGCTGCTGGCGTACTCGCGGCTGTGCTGGGGCTGAGCGCCGCCCCGGCGTATGCGGCGTCCTTCCAGGCGTGTGTCGCTGACCTCCAGGACGAGGCGCGTGCCCAGGGCATCTCGCCGGGCGTGGCCGAGCGCACGCTCGAAGACGCCGACCACCTCGAGCGCGTGGTCGAGCTCGATCGAGCGCAGCCCGAGTTCACCAAGCCGTTCGGCGAGTATCTGCGCGAGCGCGTCACCGAGGACCGCGTCGAGCGTGGGCGCGAGCTTCTGCGCGAGCACGAGGCCCTGCTCGATCGCATCGCCCGCGAATACGGCGTCGCACCCCGCTATCTGGTCGCCTTCTGGGGCCTGGAGACGAATTTCGGCGACTACTTCGGCGACATCCGGGTGATCGACTCGCTGGCCACGCTCGCCTGCGACGACCGCCGCTCGGAATTCTTCACCGAGCAACTGATGGCCACATTGGAGATCATCGACGCGGACGCGCTCGAGCCCGATACGATGGAGGGTTCGTGGGCCGGGGCCATGGGCCATGTCCAATTCATGCCCACGGTGTTCCGCCAGCACGCGGTTGACTACGACGGTGATGGCCAACGCGATCTGTGGAACAGCGTGCCCGACGCGATGGCGTCGGCGGCGAACTTCCTCAGCGCGATGGGCTGGGAGCGCGGCTGGCGCTGGGGCCGCGAGGTCCGCCTGCCGGCGGACTTCCCCTATGCCAAGGCGGGCCGCGATCGCCCCCGCCCCTTGGCCGAATGGCAAGCGATGGGCGTGCGCACGGCCTACGGCCGGGCCCTCGGCGATGCCGAGGTCGAGGCGGAGCTCCTGCTCCCGTCGGGTCACCGCGGTCCCGCGTTCCTGGTCTATGACAACTTCGACAAGATCATGGGCTGGAATCCATCGACGTACTACGCCCTGTCGGTGGGCCATCTCGCCGACCGGCTCACCGGTGTCACCGGCCTGGTGCAATCGCCGCCCGAGGATGTGCCCAAGCTGTCGCGCGATGAGGTCGAGGCGCTACAGAAGCGGCTCAACGAGAAGGGCTTCGATGCCGGGCGGGTGGACGGCATCCCCGGCCCATCGACCCGCGCGGCGATCCGGCGGTTCCAGAAGAGCCGC
Source organism: uncultured Ectothiorhodospiraceae bacterium (assembly GCA_964445325.1). Taxonomy (GTDB): domain Bacteria; phylum Pseudomonadota; class Gammaproteobacteria; order XJ16; family Halofilaceae; genus Halofilum. The sequence continues at coordinate 24,462 of CAYUKN010000021.1, read as the reverse complement.
GACATGATCGCCGACGGCTTCCCCTCTCGCGCCGTCCTGGAGAAGCTCTCGCTGCAGGTGGCCGAGCGCTAGGTGGTCGCCGCGTTGGGCTCGGCCGGCATCAAGTGGATGGCGTCGGCGCGCAGCGAGACCCCGATGGGCTCACCCACGTCGACCCGGTTGCGGCGCGCCACGTGCGTGGGGACGGTGAGATGGATGGGCTCGTCGACGCCGTCGACGCGGATCCGCACCTGGGTCATCTCGCCGAGGCGCAACGCCTCCTCCACGGTCCCGTGGACCGGATTCTCGCGCTCCCCTCGTGACGGCCGGTCGCGCCGGTGCAGGACCACGCTGTCGGCCGGTATGCACCATGCCACGGTCGTGCCCGGGGCGAACCCGGGTTGCCGCGCGGCCTCGATGGTGTGCTCGCGCCAGGCCAGGCGCGTGTAGTCGCCGGTGTCGTCGTGGTCGATGACCACACCCTCGAAGACGTTGCGCAGGTCGGTCAGGCGCGCGACCTCGCGCGAGGCCGGGCGATACATCACGACCTCGGGCGCGTCGAGCTGGCGGATTCGACCGCGATGGATGACGCCGATGCGGTCGCCCAGGCGCGCGGCCTCGTCGAGGTCGTGGCTGACGAACACGATCGGGATGGCGAGATCGCGGCGCAGGGCGGCGAGCTCGCGCTGCAACCGCTCGCGCGTGACGCGGTCGACCGCGGCGAAGGGCTCGTCGAGCAGCAGCACGTGGGGCGCCCGCGCCAGCGCGCGTGCGACGGCCACGCGCTGCTGCTCGCCGCCGGAGAGCTCGGCCGGGCGCCGGCGCTCGAGACCCGCGAGGTGGACGCGGTGGAGGAGCTGGCGCGCCGCCGCCCGGGTGTCGCCCGCGGGGCCGTCCATGGCCGCGCGCACGTTGTCCAGTGCGGTCAGGTGCGGGAACAGGGCATAGCTCTGGAAAACGTAGCCGACGCGTCGGCGCTGCGGTGGCACGTCCACGCGGGCCGAGCGATCGAGCCAAGCTGTATCGCCGATGCGAACGTGGCCGCTCGAGGGCCGGTGCAGGCCGGCGATCGCGCGCAGCACGGTCGATTTGCCGCTGCCGGATGGGCCGACCAGGGCGAGCAGCTCGCCGGCGGCGACCTCGAACGCGCAGTCCAGCGGGATGGGCTCGCCCTGTGCGAGGGCGACGGACAGGCCCGCCTCAGCCATGGGTGCGCCCGATGCGCGCAGTGAGCACGTAGCTCGCCGCGATGGTCACCATCGATACGGCCAGCAGCAGCGCCGCCATGCGCCCCGCGGCGGCGTCGTTGAACGCCTGCATCTCGTCGTAGATCGCGATCGAGATCGTGCGCGTCTCGCCGGGGATGTTGCCGCCGACCATCAGCACGACCCCGAACTCGCCCAGCGTGTGCGCGAACGTGAGCACCATCGCCGTGACCACGCCGGGCCAGGCCAGCGGTAGCTCGATACGCACGAGCCGGCGCCACCACCCCATGCCGCAGCAGGCGGCGGCTTCGCGGACCTCGCGCGGGATCGCCTCGAACGCGCGTTGGACGGGCTGGATGGCGAACGGGAGGTTGACCACTAGGGCGGCAAGGACGAGGCCCTCGAACGAGAACACCAGGGTCGTCCCCGTCAGGTCGTCGAAGAACCCGCCCACGGCCGTGTCCGGGCCCAGACCGGAGAGCATGTAGTAGCCGAGCACTGTGGGCGGCAGCACCAGCGGCAGCGCCAGAGCGGCCTCGACCCAGGCGCGCCCGCGAAACGGATGGCTCGCCAGCAGGGCACCCACGACCACGCCCACGGGCAGCAGGATCGCGATCGCCGCCGCCGCCAACTGGATCGACAGCGTCAGTGCGGACCAGTCCATCAGCGGTCCTCGCGCGGATCGCCGAAGCCGTGCTGGCGCAGGATGCGGCGCGCCCGCTCGCTCTGCATGAAGCGGTGGAACGCGCGCGCGACAGCGCCGGCGTCGTCGATGAGCACCATACGGTGGGCGAGCGGTCGATACCAGGCCGCTGGCAGGTCGACGAAGCGCCCCGCCTCGGCGAAGCGCGGGGCGTGCGCGAACGCCGCCGGCACGATCCCGGCCGAGCGTTGGTCCGCGGCGGCGAACTGGGCGGCCTGGCTGGCGTTGTCGCCGAGCACGAGCACGGGCTGGACGGACGACCACAGCCCGCCGGCGCGCAAGGCGGTGCGGGCGCGGCGCCCGTAGGGCGCGTACTGCGGATTCGGGATGGCGAAGCGCTCGACGCGGCCCGAGGCGATGGCCTTGGGCAGGTCCGCGAGCGGTTGCGCGGCGGCCACGGGCGAGTCCTCGGGCAGGTACAGCGCCAGGCGCCCGCGGGCGTAGACCGCACCGCCGCCCGCCGTGCGCCCGGCGTCCACCAGGCGTTGGGGATAATCGGGATCGGCGGCGAGCAGGAGCTCGAAGGGCGCCCCGCGCAGGATCTGGCGCGTGAGCTTGCCCGTGGCCGCGTACGACACCCGCACCGCGTGGCCCGAGCGTGCGCGAAACCCCTCGACCAGCGCCGGCACGACCGCGCGCAGGCTGGCCGCGGCGGCGATCGACGGCGGGCGCTGTTGGGCGGCCGCTGCCAGCGCCGTCGCCAGCAGCAAGACCCCGGCGGCGAGGGGCTTGCGTCGCATCCGCGCGGGCCGTCGGGGGCGTGGCGTCACTTGCATCATGCGATCCTGCGCTTGGCCGCGGCTGCGCCGCTGGCTGCTCGCGCCGAGCGGCACGAGCAGGCGGTCGTTACTGGCCCTTGATCGCCTCGAACTGCCAGGCCTCGAGATAGGCGCGTTGGTTGGCCGTCATGGTGTCGATGCCGATGCCCAGGGTGGCCAGCTTGACCTCGGCGACCCAGCGATCCACCGCATCGGGCACGGGGTGGACGGCGGCCTCGATGGTCCCGGCGTTGGCGACGAGATCGAGGCCCGCGCTGAACTGCATCGCGAAGGTCTGGTCCATTACCTCGGCCGGATGGCCCATCGAAGTGGGCGCGGCGAGATTGACCAGGCGCCCGTCGGCGACGACGTTGATACGCCGCCCGTCGGCCAGGGTGTACTCGGCGACGCCGTCGCGCACGCTGCGCCGGGATGCGGCCACGGCCTCGAGATCGGCCAGGCGGATCTCGACGTCGAAGTGACCCGCGTTGGCGATGACCGCACCGTCGGCCATGGCCTCGAAGTGCTCGCGCCGGATGACGTCGCAGTTGCCCGTCGTCGTCAGGAAGAAGTCGCCGATGGCGGCCGCCTCCGCCATGCTCATCACGCGCAAACCCTCCATGTGCGCCTGCAGCGCGCGCCGGGGGTCCACCTCGGTGACGATAACGTCGGCACCCCAGCCCTGGGCCTTGTGCGCGACCCCGCGGCCGCAGTAGCCGTAGCCGGCTACCACGACGCGCTTGCCGGCGAGCAGCAGATTGGTCGCCAACGCCAGGTTGGTCAGCGCCGACTCGCCCGTGCCGTGGACGTTGTCGAAGAAGTGCTTCATGGGCGTGTCGTTGACCGCGTACGCGGGGAAGGTCAGGTGCCCCTGGCGCTGCATCGCGGTGAGCCGGTGCACACCCGTGGTCGTCTGCTCGCAGACCCCGCGCAGCCGGGCGACCTGGTCGGGGCGCTTGTCGACCAGGCGGGCGGTGAGCTCGGCGGCGTCGTCGAGGATGAGCTCGGGGCCGTGGTCGATGAGCTCGAGCTGGAGGGTGTCGAAGGCCGCCTCGCTCAGGCCGTGGCGCGCGAAGGCCTCGATACCGGGCTGCTCGTCGAGGGCGGCGACCACGTCGTCCTGGGTCGACATGGGCTCGCTGCCGGTGAATAGCACCCGCGCACCGGCGGCGGCCAGGGTCTCGATGAGCACGCCCGTCTTGGCCTCGAGATGCGAGCACACGCCGACGGTGAGGCCCGCCAGTGGCTGGCTCTCGCCGTAGAGCGCCCGCAGGCGCGCATGGATCGGCATGTGGTTGCGGGCCCAATCTAGCTTGTTGCGCCCGGCTGCGACATCGGCGCCCATCGCTGGTATCTCCGGCTTGCGGTGGCTGGCGCGACGCATTGTAATCGCGCCCCGGACGCGGCGGGAATCGCCATTGCCAGCGCGCGCCGCCGCTCGGGACAATCACGGCGCGACGCGCGTCGCAAGCGATCGCCCGTGCCGTGTCCTGGGAGCCCGCCGATGCCTGCGATCTATCACGTCACCGAGCCCCTGCCGGAGGCCGAGCGCAACGCCCGCGTCTACGCCGGCGAGGTCATCGTGTTCCGCGGCTTCGACGCGGTTCACCGCCTGGTCGACACCCTCCAGGCGCACTGCCGCCAACACCTCGGCGATGACCCGGAGCGCGTCCATACGCGCCTGAGCGAGGCCGAGGCCAACGAAGCGGCCGAGGGCCTGCGCCAGGGCGTACTCGCCGACACCGGCGTCGCCGAGCAGCTCAACGCGGCGTTCGAGGCGATCGGCATGGATCTCGGGCGCAACTTCGGCGATGGCCTCAAGCAGCGCGTCCAGCTCGCGCACAGCACCAGCGGGCGGCGCATGGTGAGCCCGCTCGGTGCCCATCGCGACACCTGGGGCAGCAACGTGATGGCGCAAACCAACTGGTGGGCGCCCACCTTTGCCACCGAGCCCGAGCGCACGATCGCGCTGTTCCCGAGCCAGTTCGAGCGCCCCGTGGCCAACGATAGCGAGGGCTGGGACTTTCGCGAGCTCGTGCGCCGGATGAAGACGCAGGGGTCCGACCCCGACTATCCGCTGCTGCCGCTGGCAACCGAGCCGCCGCCCTGGGACGATGCCCTGGCGATCAGTCTGCTGCCCGGCGACTTGATGTGCTTCTCGGGCGCCCAGCTGCACGCCAGCGTGCCCAATACCACCGGCCGGACGCGGCTGTCGTTCGAGTGCCGCACCGCCAACGGTGCCGACGTCGCCGCCCGGCGCGGGGCGCCCAACGTCGACGGCCGGGCGCGGCGCACGACCTACCAGTTGTTCCGGCGAATGAGCGACGGCGACAAGCTGGGCGACATGGCGTGAGCGATCGGTCGGGCGCCCGCCATCGATGGGCTTCGATGGAACCGACGGTTGCGCCCGTGCGTGACAATAGACGCGACGCGCCAGCACACCAACCCATGGACGCCCGATGGGGCCGGTAGTCGCGCAATAGCGCGCATCCGGTCCACGGCGGCGGTCTCGCCGTACGGGGCGTGCTCAGGGCCTGTAACAAGCCCGCCGCCGAGGGTTGCGGCCCGCGATGCACACCGCGCGGTGTTGCCCGTGCGTCATGTGGTGACGCTATACTCCCGGCTCGCGCCTTGCGCGGGCCGCAACGCGGCGATCGCGGGACGTGTTAACAGGCACCAGGGTCTGTTCAGGACAACAAGCGATAGGGAACGAAGGGGGAAACTACCGGCTAGCGGTCTGGGGAGGCCGGCTGGTCCGTCCAAGTGCTCAACACATCGGGGGTTGGCCCATGGCGACCGCACCTACTCAGTCCGTCGCGCTGGATGTCGACGACATACGGCCCGGTCTCTATGTCCGTGCGCTCGATCGCCCCTGGATCGAGACGCCCTTCGTCTTCCAGGGGTTCCGCATCGTCGGCGATGCCGAGATCGAGGCCCTGCGGAGCTACTGCCGGACCGTCTACATCGACCTTGGGCGCTCGGACCCCGGGGTCGCCGAAGCGCTCGCGACCCGAACCGAGTCGAATGCCGGCGAGTCGGGTGCCGACGCGGGCGACGCAACGGTGGGGGAGGCCGCGGCGTCGGCAGCCATCCCCGATTCGCCGCTTTTCATCGATGCCCCCTACCCCGATCGCGAGCTCTTTCGCCCGCGGGTGCGTATCGCGGCCCAGCAGCGCGCGCGTGTCCAGCGTGCCCTCAAGGATGCGATGACACGCGCGCGCGGCCATCAAGCCGTTGATATCCCGGGTGCGCAGACGGCGGTGGCCGAGCTCGCCCGCCTGATCAGCGACGATCCCACGGCCTCGCTGTGGCTCGCCCAGATGCGGGCGCACGACGACTACACCACCACGCACTCGGTCAACGCGTGCGTGCTGGCGCTCGCGTTCGGTCGCTACCTCGGCCTCGAGGGCGAAGAGCTGCAGCATCTCGGCCTCGGTGTCTTGCTGATGGACATCGGACGCACCACGCTGCCCAACGATCTCTTCGCCAAGCAGCGCGGCTTGTCGGCGACCGAATGGGCCATGGTGCAGCGCCACGTGGTCAACGGCGTCCGGCTCCTGTCGCGCGGGGACGTGCCCGAGCCGGTGCTCGACATTGTTCGCATGCACCACGAGCGCGTGCGTGGCAACGGTTACCCCAAGGGCATCTCCGGCGATCGGGTGCCGTGGCCGGCGCTGATCGCCGGCCTCGTCGACAGCTACGACGCCATGGTGCGCCAACGCCCCCATCGCGGCCCATACACACCCGTCGACGCGCTCAACCGCCTCTACGACCAAGCGCCCGCCACGTTCGGTCAGGATCTGGTGGAGTCGTTCATTCGCTACATGGGGACCTACCCCGTTGGCAGCCTGGTGGAGCTCGACAACGACACCATCGGCGTGGTCGTGGGGAATCGCCCGGGTTCGGGCCTGTGGCCCACCGTATTGCTGCTGCGCGACGCCGATCGGCGCCCGTTCGAGAAGCGCGTGTTGCTCAATCTGGCGGCGGCCAATCAGAGCAGCACCGAGGTCGCCTCGCGCTCGGTGCGTCGGCCGCTGACGCAGCGCGAGGCCAAGGTCGCTGTGGGCAAGGTCGCCGCGGTCGAGTTCGGCATGGGCGAGTCCGCCTGACGGCGGTGCCCTCATCTCGCGGTGTGCGGGGTTTCGGCGCCCTGCGTGGGTGTTCTCGCGACGGCGCGAAGGCCGATCAAAAAGCGGGTGTGGCCGCCTGCTGGGGCTGATCGGGGATGCCCGTCGGCACTTCGATCGTGTGTTCCTCGCTGTCCTGCCAATAGCGCAATGTGATGGGCTGGTCCTCGGGGGTCTCGCGTACGCGCCGGAGGAAGCCCATGGGTGACTCCGGCGCTTCGCCGTTGACCTCGAGGATGAGCGCCCCCGCGCTCAGCCCGGCGCCGGCCGCCGGGCCCACGGCCTCGGTGACGACGAGGCCGTCGCGGTCGGGTAGCTCCAAGGCCTCACGCAGCTCGGGGCGCGACGCCATCACCGTGATCCCCGCGGCCGTCACCACCTGCTCGCGCTCGAGCCCGCGATAGTCGATCGACGCGGTCGCCTCGATGACGGGGCGAGCCACGTGCATGGACGCGCCCACGCGCAGCGCCAGGGCGATGGCATCGCTCGGGCGTGTGTCGACGCGCAGGGGCTCGTCCTGCCCGCTGACGTCGAATTCCAGCATACCGTAGAAGGTGTCGTCGCGCAGGTCATCGACGTAGATGCGATCGAGACGGGCCTCGAGGCGCTCGAGCACGCGCCCCATTAGGTCGTGCGTCATGGGCCGCGGCGTGTCCTTGCCGCGCAGCGCGCGCAGGATCGAGCGCGCCTGCGCCGGGCCGATGAAGATCGGCACGATCCGGTTCGCCTCGGCGTCCCGCAGCAAGACCACGGGCGTGCCGTTGGGCTGGGCGACCGCGACCGTCGCCACCTCCACCTCGACGAACGCGTCCGAATCGGCTGCCAGCTCGCGCTCGGCGCTGCTCGCCAGCGATGCGTACAGGGCGACCATCGTGGCGATTGCCAGGGCGGCCCCGGCCTTGCGAGTGCCCCAGGGCATGGCCATCCCTCCGGAACATGGCGTCGATGGCCCCGAGGTTGGACTGTTGCGGCGGGGGCGTCCAGCGCCCATCGGCCATCGCGCGCGCCGGGGATGGCGGCGCGGGCGAGCCCGTGTCGCATGCGGCTCCTAAGGCGTGCGGCGTCGGGCGCGCCGCACGCGGCAAGTCCATACGGTCGATCGGCCACGCCCAGCGTCGCCGGGCCGCGGCATCGCGTCAGTCCTTGATCCGGCTTACTTGGCCGTCGTCGAACTCGACAATCATCGTGTCGTGTCGCTTCTTCCAATAGCGCCAGGAATCGCTGTCGATCGACGGCGTCTCATGGGCCGGGGGATAGCCGCGTGCGACGAGCAGGGCCTTCTTGCTCATCCCCTCCTCGATCCGGCCATTGTCGATGGCGCGCCGCTCTTGCCCGGAAAATCGACTCAGGTCGACTTTGCCGTTGGCGAAGTAGCGATCGTAGATCCCGGCGATATCCTGGTTGGTGTACTCGGCGACGTTGACGATGGTGTATTGATCACCATCGGCTGTCTCGATCTCGATGGTCTTGCCGGAGCTGCCGGTGATCGTCACCCGTGAATTGACGTCGAGCTTGGTGCCGGCCTGGTAGTTCGTCGTGACGTGCTCGCCCTCGTAGAACCACAGGTTGCGCTGCGTGTAGACGGTCTCGCCTTCCTTATCGGCGATCGGGCTGGGCCCGCCGCTGGTGGCACAGCCAGCGATCACGAGCGCGGCACAGCACGCCGCTAGCGCGCGGTATACGTATTGCATCTGCCCAGTCCTCTTCAACGGTGCACCCACGGTAACAATGCCATGGCCCGAGCGTAGCCGCCTGCCCCGGCGTGGTCCATCGAACGCATCACACTTTGCCCGCCGCGTGACCACAGCCAGGCGGTCGGCTAAGCTGGCGTGCGCACGATGCCCGGCGGGGGCCGGTCGGTCATCGGGTGCGCGCACAGGCGGGATGGTCGAAGGGGGCGTGCGCTTGGAGATAGGGGTCGAGCCACTGCGGCTGCTGCATTTCCTGAGCG
>CAYUKN010000021.1:0-15639 GCA_964445325.1 uncultured Ectothiorhodospiraceae bacterium | reverse complement strand
GGCGTGCGCTTGGAGATAGGGGTCGAGCCACTGCGGCTGCTGCATTTCCTGAGCGCGAGCGTGCTGCTGGGGACGCGCTTCGGCGGCGCCTACCTGCTGTGGCGCGCCGACCGCAGCGGCCGGGTCGCCGCCGTGGCCCGGGTGGCGACCAGCGTCGCCTGGGCGGAGCTGGTGCTGACCAGCCCCGCCGTGGTCGTCCAACTGGCGACGGGTTTGGCGTTGATGGAGAGCCAGGGGCTGTCGTTATCGGTCCCCTGGCTGGCGACGAGTCTTGCGTTGTTCGTGGCGGTCGGCCTCGTATGGGCCGTCATCGTGTTGCTGCAGTTTCGTATTGCCGCCATGGCCGAATCGGCCCATGCCACGGGCTCGCATCTGCCAAGCGAGTACAGTCGAATGATGGCTGCGTGGCACACCCTGGAATGGCCCGTGTTCGTGGCGGTTTTGGCGTTGTTTGCCCTCATGGTCTTTCGTGTGCCTGCGAGCTAATGCCCATCAGCGGCGGTGATGCGTTGGGCATGGAAACGCTCAGCGACATGTCGCGCCCGGATCCGCCGTCCTGGCTTCCCTGTACCGCAACGGCGTGGTTACGCTGCCCCCCATGTGGCACTTGCTGAACCGATGGCTAACGGGCGCTGCGCTGGTGCTCGTCGCCGCCGCGACGCCGGCGGAGCCCGACCCCGCCGAGCGCGTGTTCGCGGCCAGCGAGGATCGTGTATTCCAGATCCGGGTGCTCGATCGTGCCTCGGGCAACAAGGCGAGCATCGGCAGCGGCTTCCATGCGCGCTCGCCCGGGCTCGTCGTGACCAACTTCCATGTCATCGCCGAGGCCATCTTCGAGCCTCAGCGCTACCGCATTGAATACGTCGACAACAGCGAGGCCTCGGGCACACTCGAGGTTCGCAGCGTCGACGTCGTGCATGATCTGGCGGTGCTGCAGGCGCCCGATCTGGCTACCGAGCCCTTGCCGCTGCGCGCTGACGCCGTCGCCCAGGGCACGCGCATCTTCAGCATGGGCAATCCGCGCGACCTCGGCATGACCATCACGGGCGGGGCGTACAACGGCCCCATGGAGGGCTCGCTCTACGACAAGCTCATGTTCTCGGGCTCGCTGAACCCCGGCATGAGCGGCGGACCGGCACTGGACAGCGCCGGTCACGTCGTCGGCGTCAATGTCGCGACGGGCGGCGACGACTTGGGGTTTCTCGTGCCGGCGGAGCGGCTCCGCAAGTTGCTGGATGAAGCCGCCGGCGGCCAGGGCGACACCGATGGCCTGGACGCGCGCATCCAGTCGCAGCTGCTGGCGAACCAGTCGCGCTACATGGAGGAGCTCCTCGAGGGCGACTGGCAGACCCGCACTTTCGGACCGGTGAGGCTGCCCGGCGAGATCGCGCCGTTTATCCAGTGCTGGGGCCAGACGTCCGACGAAGAGAGCACACCCTATCGGCTCTCACGCAGTCAATGCGCCACCAAGGATCGTATCTTCCTCGCGCGTGGTTTCGACACGGGGCGGATCGCTTACCGCTACCGGCTCATCAACAGCGAATCGCTCAATCCCTGGCGTTTCTATGAGCTCTATAGCCAGCAATATCGGCGCCCGCAGGACTTCAGCGGCCCTGACGCCTCGGATGTAACCGAGTTCACCTGCCGCGATCGGTTCCTGCGCGTCGCCGAGCGTCCGTGGAAGGGCGCGTTCTGCGCACGGCGCTACAAGCGTTTCCCCGACGTGTTCGACAGCTTCCTCACCCTGGCGCTGCTCACCGACACCGGGCGCGGATTGGTCATCCAGGTGGCGCTGACGGGGGTCAGTCGTGACCACGCCAAACGCTTCGCCGACAAGTTCCTGGAGCACGTCACGTGGGTTCAGTGATCCTCGAGTTCCCCGGGCGCGGGCGCGAGCCCGCCGAGCGCCACCGCTTCGCGCCGGGGCGCGTGACCCTGGGCCGCGCCTACGACAACGATGTCATCATCAGTGATCCCTTCGTCGCGCCGTACCAGGCCGAGCTGTATTTCGATCCCGACAGCGGCTGGGTTTGGCTCGACCGTGAGCCGGTCAATCCGACACGGGGGCAGCGCGAGGCCGCGCTGACGGGCCCACAAGCGGTCGAGTCGGGTATGACGGTCACGCTCGGCGCGACGCCGCTGCGTCTGGTATTCCCGGATCATGCGGTGGCGCCTACGCAGCGCATTGGGCGTGCCCACGGGATTGTCGATTGGCTCGACCGTGCGTGGCTGGCGCTACCGCTGGTGCTTGTGGCGTGGCTCGGTCAGTCCTATCTCGACTATCTCGGCCAGGTGCACAGCGAGGCGCGGCCCGCGCGTCACGGCATGGCCGGGTTGATCGTCGCCTTCGTCTCGCTGGCTTGGGCGGGCTACTGGGCGCTGCTCGCCCGCCTTGGGGGTCGGCGCCCGCGTTTCTGGGGCCATTGTGCCGTTGGCGCCACCGCCGTCATCGCCCTGACGCTGGTGTTCCCGGTCGCCGAGTATCTCGTGTTCTGGTCGAATAGCGCTCTGAGCGGGGACATCGTGCGCTACGGGGGCGCGGCGGTGGTCGCCGGGGGCGCGGTCTTCTGGGCGCTGACGATGGCCACGCGGCTACGCCCGCGGCTCGCGGCCGTTTGTGCCCATGGGGCCGCCGCCCTGGTCCTGTTGCTGGCGGTGCTGGCACGGCTCGCCAGCATGCCCGATTTTCGCGCCGAGCCGCTGTACGCGGGGGTGCTGAAGCCGCCGCTGCCCTGGGCGCCGTCGGTCGCGGCGGGACCGACGCTGGGCGAGATGGCCGACACCGTGTTCGCCGACATCCCGGCGGCCGAAGAGGGTGGCGCAAGCGGGCAGGACACCGGGTCCCAGGGCGTGGAGGTGGGTGACGAGCGGCCCTGACCAGCGGTGCCCGTACGGCGATGGCGTCAGCGCACCACCACCATCACCACCGAGTCGCGGACCTGCTTGACGAGCTCGCGGGGAGCGACCGTATCGCCCTGCTCGGGGGCGACATTGCCGCCGTCCAGCCACCGTGCGAGGAATTGGCTCTTGACCGCGTAGTTGACGTTCTGCGGGAGATCGCCGCTGGCGCGGGCGACGGCGGCGGCGTTGAGCTTGCCCACCACTACACCGACCACCTGGCCCTGTTTGTTGAACAACGGCCCGCCGCTGTTGCCTTGCTGGATGGGCGTCGAGATCTGATACAGGCGCTCATCGTCGCGTACGCCGCTCGTGGCGTTGATCAAGCCGGTAGTGACCTTGGGTTCGCTGCCCATCACGTCGATGTGGGGATAGCCGATCGTGAGGACCTGGGAGCCGCTCGGCGCCGGCGCCGTCTGGACCGGGATGGGCTTGAGGCGGGTGCGGTCGTCGCTGAAGCGTAGTAGCGCGAGGTCGTGGTTGGCATCGGTCGCCGCGACGCGAGCGGGTACGCGCTGGCTCTCGCCCAGGACGATCTCAACCGTATCGGCGCCCTCGACGACATGGTGGTTGGTCACCACACGCCGCGGTGATATGGCCCAGCCCGTCGCGATGCCGATTCCGCCCTGCCCGGTCGCTGCACTCCCATCACCGCGATCGGCACTGGCCTCGTCGGCTTCGTCCTCGTCCTCCTCCAGCTCGAGCACCTGGGCCTCTTCGTCGGGCTGATCCGTCTCGGCGTCGGGTGGCGGCTCGTCGCTGTAGTGGACCTTGCCGTCGTCATCGGTCCATTTGTAGACCTCGCCGGCACAGGGCACTGCCAGCGCCGCGAGCAATAACGCCAAACCGAGTCGCGACACGCGGGCCTCCTCGTCCGCCGGGGACAGCGTTGCACCAGCCGCTCAGTCTAGCGCCGCCGGGGGGGCGCGCCAAGCGAGCCCCGACTCGGCACGAATATGGCATGGTGATCGCTACCTCGTGCTCCCATGCGCAAGGAGCCGCGCTCGATCTCGGAGAGACCTCGCTATCTCGACGCGGCCCACAAGCGATCAGTCAACGACGTTCGACTACGAGCCGGCGCGCCAGGCGTTCCAGGTCCTGCGAACGCAGGCGACTCGTTATGCCGTCGCGGGCACGCTGATCGCGATCGCCGCGGTGATCCTCGCCACCCTGCTGGTATGTATCCACGTCTACGACGGCGTGACCATCGACAATATCCGCAGCGCTCATCGCAACAACATCGCCCTGTGGGCGCTCGACGCCATGCCCTTCCTGTTTGCGCTTTGGGGCCAATACACCAGCCTCAAGATGGCCCGGCGTGCCGGCTCGATGGTCGAGACCACCACCGATGTCCTGCGCGAGGAGCTCGAGCAGGTGCAGGCGCGTTCGCAGGCGAAGACCGATTTCTTCGCTCGCATGAGCCACGAGCTGCGCAACCCGATCAATGCGATCATCGGCATAAGCGATCTCATCCTCAGCGAGGACGATCCGGAGCAGCGCCAGCGCCACGCGCAAGTGATCCACGAGTCCGCCGAGGGCTTGCTGGTGCTGATCAACGACATCCTCGATTTCTCCAAGATCGAGTCGGGCGGGATGGAGCTCGACGAGGTGGCGTTCGATCTCCAGCAGGTGCTCAACGGCACGGCCACGTTGATGGAGGGCACAGTCCGCAAGAAGGGCATCGAGCTCGAGTGCGAGATCCCGGAAGACGCACCCCGTCGCGTCGTCGGCGATCCCAGCCGCTTGCGTCAAATCGTTATCAATCTGCTGGGCAATGCAATCAAGTTCACTGAGCAGGGCAAAGTCGCCCTGCGGCTTCTGGATTGGTCGCGCACAGGGGACGACGCTTACGCCGTGCGCTTCGAGGTCGCCGATACGGGGCCGGGCATCAGCCCCGCCAACCAGGAGCGCTTGTTCGAGCCGTATAGCCAGGCGCCGGGCAAGAGCGAGAAAGGCACGGGACTGGGTTTGGCGATATCGCTCGAGCTTGCGCGGGCGATGGACGGCACCATCGAGATCGACAGCGCCGAGGGCGAGGGCACGACCTTCCGCGTCACCGTGCGCCTCCGGCCGGTCGCCAGTGAGGCCGCGCCGGTCGATCGCAGCGAGATCGATCTGCGGGGCAAGCGGGTGTTGCTGGCCGATTCGGATGCGAGCGCCGCCGATGCGCTGGCGCGCGAGCTGGAATCGCACGGTATGGTCGTCACCCGCACGGGCGACGGCCTGGAGGCGCTGCGCCTCGCGCAGCAGGCGGCCCAGGCCGAGCAGCCGTTCGCGTTGATCCTCGCGGATATGTTCCTGCCCTATCTCTCGGGTGAGGCACTGGGCCGGCGGCTCAAGGCTCGCAGCGACATGGACGCCGTGTGTATCGCGATCATGACGGCCGCCGGGGCTCGCGGCGACGCCAAGCGCCTCAGCAACGCCGGTTTCTCCGGGTATTTCAGCCGCCCGTTGCCATCCGAGCACATGGGCGAACTCGTGCGGGCGATGCTGGCAACACAGAAGATGGCGCCTGCGGAGCGCCGTCGCCAGGGCCTGGTCACACGCTACAACATCCGCGAAGGCGCGCCGGAAAAGCGCCCTGTTCTGGTGGTCGAGGACAGCGACATCAACCGCGAGATCACGGTGAGCTACCTCGAGGGCCTCGGCCTGCGCGTGGAGACGGCCGTCGACGGTGACTCGGCCATCGAGGCCGCGCGCCACTCGTGCTATGCGGCCGTGCTCATGGACTTGCAGCTACCCGACAAGGCCGGCGACCGCGTGACCGCGGCCATCCGCCGGTTGCCGGAGCCACACGGCAGCGTCCCCGTCCTGATCTTCACCGCTGGCGCCACCGAGCAAGAGCGCCAGTGGTGCACGGAGGCTGGCGCCGACGATTTCGTGCTCAAGCCCATCCGCCGCGATACCTTGTGGAGCAAGCTCCAACCCCATTTGGAGTCGACCGGCACCTCGGCGCCGGTGCAGGCGGCCGCGGGCGACGCGGCGCAATCCGATGCGGCCAGGATCGATCCCAGGCTCGCGCAGGTCTTCATCGGCGAGGCGGATGATCACCTCAAGCACCTGGACGCCGCCATCGCCGCCACCATCGATCGCGAGACCATTGCCCGACGCGCCCATGCGCTCAAGAGCGCGAGTCAACACTTCCCGAGCAATGATCTCACCGAGGCCGCCAGGCGCCTGGAGGAGGGCGTCAAGCGCGGCGACGACGACGCGATCCCCGCGCAAGTCGACTCGGTTCGGCGCGCCTGGCAGGGCTTGCGCCAGGTCCTCGAAGAGGCCATCCAGAGTGCACGCAAGCGCTAGCAAGCGGCGCCTCGATCGCACGTCCGGCCCGATCACGGAGGTCGCGGTATGGCGTTGACGCTCGCCTTCGACGTTTACGGCACCCTGGTCGACCCCCAGGGCATGGCCGCGCTGCTGCGGCCCGACGCCGGCACTGATGCCGAGCGTGTGAGCCGGCTGTGGCGGCAGAAACAGCTCGAGTTCGCGTTTCGCCGCGGCCTCATGCGCGTCTACGAGGACTTCGGCGTGGTGACACGCCAGGCCCTGCGCTTCGCCCTGGCGAGCCATCGCGTGGCCGTATCCCGGGCGCGCGAGGACGAGCTCATGGCCGCCTATCTGGCGCTACCCGCCTTCGGCGATGCCGCGGCGGCGCTGCGATCGTTGCACGGGCGCTACCCGCAATACGCTTTCTCCAACGGTACGCGCGAGGCGCTGGAGCAGGTGCTCGGGTGTAATGAACTGTTGGGGTATTTTGATGGTCTGGTTTCGGTCGACCCCGTTCGCAGCTTCAAGCCCGATCCGGCGGTCTACGCCCACGCGCGGCGCGCCACAGGCGCGCTGGCGGCACCGCTATGCCTGGTCTCGAGCAACGCCTGGGACGTCATCGGCGCCCGCGCCGCCGGGCTGATGGCGGTCTGGCTGCGCCGCGACCGCGACGCCGTGTTCGAGGACTGGGGGTTGTCGCCGACGGCCGTGATCACCGATCTGCGCGAGTTACCCGCGGTGCTCGACGCGATGGCATGAACGCCGGTGTTCGACGCGATTCGCCGGGAGGTGGGATGAGCGATCCCGTGTTGTACTTCGACTCGACCTCGGGGCCCTGCCGGGCGGCCTACGGGTTCGTACTCGAGGGGGCTCCCCGTTGCAGTTGCGCCTCATCTGGTTGAGCCGGGGCGAGCAAAAAGCGACGAGGTCACCGCGGTCGGCGAGGTCCTCGACCGCCTCGAGCAGTTCCTCGTCCCGGGGCCTATCTGACGGGCGCGTTGCCCAGCGCCGCCGACATCCTTTTCGCGGCCGAACGCGGTACGCTCGACATCGACGCGGGCCGCAGGGCGTTTCTCGGGACCCGCCCGGCAATGCGGCGCTGGCTACATGGTCTCGCAGGCAGTCGGCGATACCGCGACCGTCACCAAGCTCCCGCGGGTGGCATGCTCGAGGCCCATTATCCGAGCGTGTTCGAGCGCGCCGCTGTTCGGCGGTTGCGCGAGCGCGTCGCGGCGCTGCGCGGTCACACGGGCTAGGCCGCGCACGACGAGGCGGCATCGGTGCCAACGGGCGGCCAGCCCGGTGGCGACGGCGATTTGCGGTGTGGAGCGCCTCCACCGTAAGCTGCCGGCGTCGGGGTGTGAGCGACCCATCGCGAGAGGCTGTCGACGCTATGGCGGAATCGCCGCCCGGCCACAACGCGCCGGCGACGTGTGAGCTCTGCGGACGCCCCGTGCCGCGCTTGACCCGCCATCATCTGATCCCGCGCACGCGGCACAGCAATCGGCGTAACAAACGCGACTTCGATCGCGGCGAGGTGCACGAGCGCGTCGCCTGGTTGTGCCGGCCGTGTCACGATCACGTGCACAACGTGTTCAGCGAGAAGGAGCTCGAGCGCGACTACAATTCGGTCGGCCGGCTGCGTGAGCATACCGAGATCGCGCGCTTCGTCGAATGGATCGCCGCCAAGCCCGCCGGTTTCCGCCCGCGGCGCGGCAAGCGCAGCCGCCGACGGCGCTGATCGCCCGAGGCAGCCGCGGGCGATGGGCGCCGTCCATGCGCCGCACCGGCGTCGAGTGGACCGGGTCCGCCCCGCCGCTGGACGCATGATGAATCGACCCGTATGGGCCCGAGACCATGGCGCGAATCTATCTCGACCACAATGCGAGCACGCCCATCGCCCCCGCGGTCGTGGAGGCGATGCAGGCGGCACTGGGCGACGGTTTTGGCAATCCCTCGAGCCCGCACTGGGCCGGGGCGCCCGCCAAGCGCATCCTGGAGGAGGGTCGCGGCCAGGTGGCGCGCGTGATCGGCGCCCGGCCCGAGGAGATGGTTCTGACCAGCGGCGGCAGTGAGGCCAATAACCACGCGCTCAAGGGCGTCTTCCACGCCAGCGCGCGGGCCGCACCGCACATCATCACCACCGCCGTCGAGCACCCGGCGATCGACGCACCGTGCCGCTTTCTGGAGCGCCTGGGCGCGCGGGCGACGCGGCTGCCCGTCGACGCCACCGGGCGCATCGATCCCGATGATCTGCGCGCGGCGATCACCGCCGACACCGTGCTGGTGAGCATCATGCTCGCCAACAACGAGGTGGGCACGATCCAGCCCGTCGCCGAATGCGCCCGCATCGCGCGCGAGCACGGTATATGGGTCCACACCGACGCGGCGCAGGCGATCGGCAAGATCCCCGTCGACGTGGACGAGCTGGGGGTGGACCTGCTGACGATCGCGGGCCACAAGTTCTATGCGCCCAAGGGCGTGGGCGCGCTCTACGTGCGCGAAGGCGTCCGACTGGAGCCGCTGATCCATGGTGCCGGCCACGAGCGCGGCCGAAGGGCCGGCACCGAGAGCGCGCTCCTGGCGGCCGCGCTCGGCCAGGCGAGCGAGCTGGTGCGTGACCTCACCCCCATGGCCGAGGTCGAGACCCTTCGAGACGACTTCTGGAGCGGTCTGCAGGCGCGCTTCGGCGACGCCGTGGTGCGCAACGGCCACCCGCAGCATTGCCTGCCCAACACCCTCAACGTCGCCTTCGAAGGGCGCGACGGGGGCGCGATCCTGGCCGGCCTGGACGGCGTCGCCGCCTCGACGGGCTCGGCGTGCCATGCCGACAGTGTTGAGCTCTCGCCCGTTCTCGCGGCGATGGGCGTGCCCGAGCGCGTCGGCATGGGCGCGATCCGCTTCAGCCTGGGCCGCGAGACGACCCGGGCGGAGATCGATACGGTCCTGTCGGCGCTGGAGTCCCTGGCGCCGACGGGCTGAGCCCGCGCTCTGCCGCGCGCCCGCCTTCAGGCGAGGGCGTGGTCGCGGTAGCACACCGACTCCCACTCGCCGGCGAGCACCCGCTGGAGATCGCCGGCGAGGCGCAGCTCGTGGTCGCGCGGGTGGATGCCGATGCGCAGCGGACGCTGGCGGCGCCGCGCCCACGCGATCTGCATCCGATTCCAGCCGCGCAGCAGGTGGGCCCGCGCCGCGGTGTCCGCCTCGAAGCCGACCAGCGGCAAAAGCTCGAGGCGACCCTCGGCCGGCGCCAACAGGCCCCGCGTCACCTCGATGCGCTCGTACGGCAGGCGCGCGAGCTGGTCCCGCCCGATCGACCCCAGGGCCCAGGCGGGCGGGACGTAGCTCGTCGGCCGCGGCAAGCCTTGCTCGTCGAACCAGTCGGCCGCGGCGGTCATGAGGGCGCCGATCCGGGCGCTGTCGAGCGCCAGATGCTCGGCGCAATGGCGCGACAGCAGCGCCGCGTGGATCCGGTGGTAGGGGCCGGCCAGGCGTTGCACGCGGTGGTGCCAGCCGTGGGCGGCGAGCTCGATACCCTCGTTGTGCCACTGGGCCAGACGCTCGATGCCCTCAGGGGCCCAGTCGCGCCCGGGCACGACCAGCAGGGTGAGGCGCTGGTGGCCCTGGGCCCGCAGGCGCTCGATGTGGCCGGCCACGGCGTCCAGGGTCTCGGGCATGACATCGTGGATGCTGATCAGCGCGCGCATGCCTCAATCCCCCATGCGCGCGTGACGCGCGAGCACGCCCAGCCACTGCTCGATGGTCTCGTCGTGGAGCCCGAGGGCGCCGCGGCGCCCGCGCTCGCCCAGCTCGGCCCATGGGTCGCCGGTCGCCGCATCCAGGCGGGCGAGGGCGTCGGCCAGGGATTCCTCGGGCTCGAGCGCGCAGACGCTGTCGGCGACCTGGGGCCAGTCGTGGATCCCTGCGTTGCGCGTGACCAGTACGGGGCGGCGGCGGACCATGGCCTCCAGCGCGATCGAGCCGAAGGTCTCGAAGCGCGAGGGCAGGATGACCAGCCCGGCCTCGTCGAGGAGATCGCGCAATGCGTCCCGGGCGAGCCAGCCGCGGTATTCCAGGTTGACCGCCTCGGCGGCGGCCTGGGCGACGCGCTCGCGTTGTGGGCCGTCGCCGGCGATGATGAAGTGCTGCCAGGGGCGCGCCCGTGCGGCCGCGAGGATGGCGTCGATGTTCTTCTCCGCGGCGAGGCGCCCGGCGAAGACGACCGGGTCGGGCGTGCGGGGCGCCGGTGGCGGGGTCGTGGCGAGGAACGCCCGCTCGATGGGTGTGCCCATGACCTCGACGCGCGGCGCGCCCAGGGCGCGAACGGTGTCGATCAGGTCCATGTTGTTGACCAGCACGGCGGTGCTGCGGCGACACAGCCGCCGGTTCACCGCCGCCATGGCGCGGCTGCCCAGGCGTTTCTTGACCGGTCCCCAGTACAGCTCGGCGAGTGCGGCGAAGTCCGTGTGGAATGCGCTGATGAATCCGGTCGGGCGCTGGCGGGCCAGTCGCATCCCCAGCAAGCCGAACGGGCCGGGGGTCACGCTGACGACGAGGTGGGGGCGCAGGGCGTCGATGTGGCGCCGCAGGCGCCGTGGGTTGGGCAGCGCGAATTGCTGCGTCGGGTCACCCGGTAGCGCCAGGGTCACGGCGTTGAAGCGACGCTTCGGCAGCGGTTGCAACACCTGCGCGGCCTCGACGCGATCGCGCAGGTGCTCGACCAGGTCGTGGTAGTAGGCGCCGGTGCCGTTGCGTTCGGGCAGCGAGTCCGAGAAGAAGGCGATGCGCAGCCCACTGGCGGCGCGCGTGTCGACGTCACTCACGCCGTCCCCCCACCCGATGGGGCAGGGCCAGCAAGCGCTCGTAGGCAGCGCCCATGTGCTGCTCCAAGGCGGCCTCTTCTAGGGCCAGGGTTTCGCCGCGGTGGCCGTGCGACGCCGCGCCGGTCGCCAGGGCGGCGAGCTCGGCCGCCAGCGGGGCGCTCTCGGGGATGGCCAAGCGCTGGAGTAGCTCCCGGATCGCGCTGGCGGGGTGCTCGCGCAGATCCCGTGTGTCGATGATGGCGGCGCGCTCGATGGGCCAGCCCGCGATGACGTCGGCCAACCGTGTCAGCGTATGGGTGTACATGTCGAGGAAATCGCGCTGGAACGCGGGATGGGTCGTCTCGGTCGCGAAGACCGCCCGCGCCGGCGCCACCGCACGGATCTGCGAGCGCAGTGCCTGGCTAGGCTCGCGCAGGCACACCACGAAGCGCGCCTCCGGCAGGGCCTCTTGCAGCCCGGCGACCCACGAGCCGAATGCCGCATTCTTGGACAGCAGGCGGCGCTCACCCCCGCGCACGTGCATGTGGCGCTGCAGACACGCCCGATAGAAGCGCAGCAGGCGTCGGCGGCGTCCGCTGGTCAGGTCGCGGTCCATGCGCGCGAGCGCGCGCAGCCCGGGCGCGCCCGGGAAGGCCAGCAGCATGATGAAGCATCCGCCCGCCGGCAGCAGCAGTAGATAGTCCTCCTCAGGGGCGTCCAGGCCGACCTCGTGGATGGCGTCCATCGTGCCCGTCAGCCGCCGCGTCAACGCGCCCGCGGCGCGCTGGCCGGGACGCCCGAGCCGGCGATCGAGCCAGGCGAGTCCGCCGATCAGGTGCCGTTGCAGGATCGACGGCGCCAGCACCGCTTCCCAGGTCGTGACCGTGGTGTAGCCCGTGGTGTCGCGCGCCAGTGTCCGATGGACGAACGTCGTGGCGCTGCGCGGGATGCCGGTGATGATGAGCGTGCCCGCGAGCGAGGCGCGGCGATAGCGATAGAACAGGCCTTCGTCGAGCACGAGGCAAAGCGCGTGGACGAGCTGGACGGCGAAGAAGACGGGAAAGCCGGCGAGGAGGACGACCAGGCGGCGCGGGCGCAGCGGTGCCCGCGGGTCGCCCCAGCGCACCAGCGCCCGGGCCCACCACACCATGTAGCAACCCAGGCCCTCGGCGACGACGATGAGGGTGTTCATCGGTTGGCGAAGACCAATTTGTGGGACAAGGCGTAGTTGAAGCCCATGCCCGCCATGCCGCCCAGCCAGACGCCGAGCAACGGCAGCCACAAGCGCGTGCTCGGGCCCGCGCCGGCGGCCGCCCCGCCGGCGACGATCGCCGAGAAGACGGCGTAGTTGATGAGCCCGCCGCCGGCGAAGACGGCGTAGAAGCGCGCGAGCTCGCCTCTCATCGATTGGGTGCGCGTATGGTCGTGGAAGGTGTAGCGGCGATTGAGGAAATAGCCCGTCGTCATCGCCGCGCCGTAGGACACGATACGCGCCAGATAGACGTTCGTGCCGAGCCCGCCGTGCAGGGCGTAGAGCACGGCGATGTCGATACCGGCGATCGTGGTGGCCACGGCGGTGAAGCGCAGGAAGGTAGCGCTGTGGCTGGTCGACCAGAGCCGTTGATTGGGCGGCATCGTGTAATGGCTCGCCAGAGGGTATGAACAGGGTATGGGCGTGCGCGACGATCGAGTCGGCTACGGGCGGCGATCATACTACGCGGCACCGGCGCGCTTGGCGCGGCCATCATGCGGCCGCCGTGGCGGGTCGCGGGGTGACCCGCGTGAGTACCTCGGGGCGCTCGCCGATCTGCCAGAGCTCCAGCGTGCCGTCGTGGTGCTCGACGACCGCCGTCGCGCTCTCCACCCAATCGCCGCAGTTGATGTAGAGGATGTTTTGGTGGTGCGTGAGCTCGGCACGGTGGATGTGGCCGCAGACCAGGCCGTCTGCCGCCAGCCGGTTGGCCTCGTAGGCGACGGCCCGCTCGAAATGGGCGATATGGGCGGCGGCCTTCTTGACCTTTTGCTTGGTCGCCGCGGCGAGCGACCAGTACTCCATGCCGAGGCACGCGCGGCCCCAGTTGACCAGTCGGTTGAGGCGCAGGAGGCCGGCATAGGCGTGCGAGCCGGTCAGGCCGAGCAGCCGGGAGCTGATGATCGCGGAGTCGAATTGATCGCCGTGGAGAACGACCAGGCGGCGTCCGTCGCGGGTTTGGTGGATCACGCGGTCGTGGATCTCGATCTGGCCGAGGGTGACGCCATCATAATGGCGCACCGAGTCGTCATGGTTACCGGGGACGTAGACCACCCGTGTGCCGTGCTTGGCCATGCCGAGGATGGTGCGCAGGATGTTGTTGTGCGACTGAGGCCAGTGGCGCTTCTTCCGGAGCGCCCAGAAGTCGATGATGTCGCCGACGAGGTAGAGTTGCTCGCAGCGGACACGGCGCAGGAATTGCTGCAGCGCCTCGGCGTTGGCCCCGGCGAAACCGAGATGGGTGTCCGAGATCCAGAGGGCGCGCAGCTCGAATAGCGGCTCGGCAGTGGCGCTATCGGTCATGTTGGCTCCTCGATCGCGAATGCGGGAGCGCCTTCAACCGTGCAGCGCCGGGTGAGCGCCAAAGGGGCTTCGCAGAGGAGCGGCTCGAACAATGCTTGGGCTCCAGCGTGTCGGGGGTGGCCATCCGGGTGTCGCTTGGGTCGAGGCCCCGCGTGCGGCCGCGATGGCTTCGCTGGTCCGGTATGGGACCGCCCGGGCCGGGCGCCAGGGTATCGACGCAAGCGCCCGTCGCAGCGCTCGGGTCCGCGCCGTGCCATGAGGTCTGCCCGGCCGCGAAACGCCTCACACGCGCTACGAGTGGGTGAAGCGTGCCGGCGCGGCGACGCCGAAGCAAGGCGGGCCAACGCGGGCCGCGGGCGGGCGGCCACATGGGCGCGTCGGCTGGAATCCATGGCGCAGTCGCTACCCCGAGCCGTGGGGGCGAGCGCCGGGTACAATAAAACGGCGACCGAAGCGCCCCGCCCGTCGCGATGATCCGGCCCATTCAATCATCGTTCTGGGTCCGCATCACCGCCGGTGCTCGAGGCACGGCCGCCGGTGGCGTCCGGGGCGCTGCGGGCCACCCATTCCGCCCGGGCCCCGGTATGCCTGCCACGGCATCGGCCATCTCCTGAACCGCTGCGAGAGACGAGCGCATGAACAATGTCCGCGGAAGCCTGCTGATGGTCGCCGCCATGCTGGGCTTCGCCCTCGAGGACGTGGTGATCAAGCAGATGGCGCTCCATCTGCCCATGGGCCAGGTCGTCGCCCTGATCGGTTGCGGCGGCGCCGTCATCTTCGCCGTGCTCACGCGCGTCAACGGCCGAGCCGTCGCCCCACGGGTCCTGTTCTCGCGCGTGGTGCTATTGCGCAACCTGGGCGAGCTCATCGCTTCGGCCGGTTTCGTCTCGGCGTTCGTTCTGACCTCCCTGTCGAGCGCTTCGGCGATCCTGCAGGCCACGCCGCTGGCCGTGACACTGGGCGCCGCCTTGATCCTGGGCGAGGACGTCGGCTGGCGCCGCTGGACGGCGATCGCAGTGGGCTTCTCCGGGGTCCTGCTGATCATCCAGCCGGGGCTGGCGGGCTTCGCCCCGGCGTCGCTGCTGGCGGTGATGGCCGTCGCCGGGCTCGCCCTGCGCGATCTGGTCACCCGCGCCGTCCCCCGCGAGGTCAGCGGCGTCCAGCTCACGCTTTGGGGCTATGTCGCGGTGATCCCCGCGGGGCTGTTGCTGCTGCTGTTCACGGGTGAGACGCCGCAGCTGATGACCCTCGCCGATCTCGCCCTGCTCATCGCCGCGTTCGTCGTCGGCGGGGTGGGCTACTATGCGCTCGTCGGCGCCACCCGTACGGGCGAGGTCTCGGTGGTGGTGTCGTTCCGCTACAGCCGGTTGCTGTTCGCGTTGCTCCTGGGGGCCGTGGTCTTCGGCGAGCGACCCGAGCCGCTGATGTTGGTCGGGGCGGCGCTGATCGTGGCGGCCGGGCTCTATACGATGTATCGCGAGACCCGCAAGCGTTCGCAGCCGGCGCCCGAGAGCAACGGCTGAAGATCGGCTGCGGGCAATGGTCCGCTACGAGGTCTCTTGACGCGTCTCGCCCGAGACCGGCGCGGCGCTTGCCACTGGGGTAAGGAATGACCGCAGCCGATCGGCATCGGTGAGGTCGCCATAGAGAGCGCTGATCTCACCAGCGGGGCGACGGAGCAACAGCGCGGGTGCAGCGACCACGCCGTTCTGGAGAGCGTCCGCGGGTGATTCGAATACATCGACCGTTTGTACGGCCTCGCGCGCTATCCCCAGCTCCGTCAACGCTTGCTCGAGGTTGTGGCGGGCACGCTGCGAGCGCGGCGCCTCGCCCGTCACGAATAGCGTAATACGCGTTTGCTCGTTTGCCATGCGATTGCACTCCATGCGATGGCCCGCGACCCCGGCGCGGGCCGCAACGCCGGAGCAAGCCCGTCACTGATCGTAGGCCGGCTGTGGTGAGGCTTCCGTTGCCTATCGCACATAGCAATGCCAAACGTGCGCCCGAGAGCACGAACATCGCGGGTTCGATTGGTGACTGGGTGGCTGCGCCGCTGGCCAGGCGCCGCCCATAGGCGCGTTGCAATACGTGGCGCGACGACGTATGAGTGGCCGGAGG
>CAYUKN010000020.1:0-28740 GCA_964445325.1 uncultured Ectothiorhodospiraceae bacterium | reverse complement strand
CGGGGTTACCGTTGCCGGCCCTGCCACTTATTCGGGCATCGCCCCTGTCGCCCGCAGCCTTGTTCCCGTCTCCGGACCGGAAAGAGTACCAGGGGCGGCCACTTAAGGTCCCGGGCAAGTTACGGCTACCTCCCCCGCAATTGCCGGTGCCCGAAATGAAGTGGCTCAGAGCGGCCTTTCGCAGGCTTACAACAGGGGCTGCCTACCCGAAATCGGATTCGGGCCCGGCTCGGGGTGTACAATCCGGGTCGTCTGAATGGGCGCTGATGGCGCCGACAGGGGGCCTCGGCTAATGGGCAAGAAGAAGCGCAATAAGCGCTCGCAGCGCAGTTCGTCCCATCCGGCACGGTCCGGACGCAGGCGCAAGCCTCTAGGCTGGCGCAGGCTGGCACGGCGCTTGATGATCGGTCTCGGTGTGCTCGCCCTGCCGGCGCTGCTCGTTGGGCTGGAGATACACGACCGGCTACAGCGAAGTGATTTGAGCGTCATCGGCACGGGCCAGCCCGTGGTGGTGCAGGCGCATGACCCACAATGCCCCAATTGCCGCTCGCTATTGGACAACGCCGAGACAGCGCATGCCGATTTTCAGGATGAAGTCGCGTTCCGCGTGGTCGACCTCAACACCAATGAGGGGCGCGCGTTCGCCCGCAAGCACGATGTCGGCAAAGTGACGCTGGTAATATTCGACAAGGAAGGCGAGGTCGACAACACCCTGCGTGGTGTGCAGTCCGTGGAACAACTGCGCCACGTGTTCCGCGATCTGGCCAGTCGGCGAAGCGATCCGTCCCGAGCTGAAAGCTCGGGATCAGCGTAAAACACGCGATCGACCGCGGGTCGACGCGGGGGCCGGCTTCGCACCGTTCGTGTAGCGCCTATCCTTGTTCTGTGTGCGGCTTCAGACCAGGCTGCTTCTGACGCAGCCCGGCGCCCACCCGCGCTTTCATCGTCGGGACAACGCGAACGCCGCTGTGCCGCAAGGGCCGCGCAGCGTCGTCGAAAGCGCTACTTTTGTGCCCATGCGACCGCCCCAAGAGCCATTCGGACGTACCTCGGCGCCGCCATCGAACCGGATCATGCGGAGTTCTGGGGAGAGTAACCCAAACCCCGACCTAATTAGGGTTACCGTCCCCAGAACTGCCCGATGGTACCTGAACCGGGGGTTACATCCCCGCAATCCCACGCATGGAACCTTCCCCGCACCGTGATCGTGTATGGGAGAACGCAGCCGGGAAAAAGGCCCGCAGCGACGGCCACCCGGACGCGGTCGCTACGACACGGTTTCGATGAGCTGGAGGTACTGAATGATGAATCCCAAGAAGTTCCATGGTGGACTGATTGCGCTATTGGCTGCGATGGCTCTGTCCGGGCCTGTCGCCGCCGATGATTCCGAGGTCGCCTCTGACCCGGAAGCAACCGAGGGTGATGTCTCCGTCCCTGAAGAGGCCGCAAATGAAGGCCGTGAAAATTCGGCCTATGGCATCGATCAGGCCAATGCTGCACGCGAGGATGGTCGCGCCTACGGCGACACCCGGTCCGAAGCGGCGGGCGATAATGCGGATTCGGCGAGCGCGGTCCGCTCGTCGAAGGGCAGCTCGGCCGGCTCCGCCAACCGGTAGTGATGCACGCATAGGCGCCGGCGCCAGCAACGGTGTCGGCGCCTTCTCCGTTCAAGCCCACGAGTCATCGCCACACGATTTCGCGTGGCGCTCATGATCATGCATCCCAAGGAGGTCATCTCGCATGAAAAGCCTCGCCGCGTTGAGCGGGACGCACGAACGCCGCCCCGGGACGACAACGTTGCGCGTAGTCATCGTGCTGGCATCATTGCTTTTTTCCTCGGGCGCGATGTCCGACGGTGGCCGGCAACTATTCGAACAGGGCGTTGACGCGCTGCAAAACGACAATCAAGAAGCGGCGATCGAGCGTTTCGAGGCCGCTCGCGAAAGCGGGCTGGATACCGGTGCCCTGTACTACAACCTCGGCCTGGCGCACTACCGCGCGGGGGACCTGGACGCCGCCGAAAACGCTTTCCGACGCGTATGGCAGGGAGAGACAATGCGCGCCCCCGGCGCCTACATGCTGGGACGGAGCGCGCTGCGTCGCGGTGACAATGACACGGCGCGGACCTGGTTCCGTCGCGCCCGTAACACGGCGCGTACCCCGACTTGGCGACGACGCGCGACCCGCGAACTGGAAGAAATCACCTCGATAAGGAATCTCGGCTACACCTACATTGCAGCAGGATCCGCGTACGACTCGAACGTTACCGCCGCCTCGTCCGACGTCAACAACACGTCCGAGGAATCGGATCTATCGATCCGCGCGAACGTCACGGGCCGCTATCCACAGGACGACGGCTACTACTTCACCGCTGGCTTATACGCCGAGCGTCAGCTCGATATTGATCGACTCGATTACACCTCACTACGCGGCGGCGGTGGTCGCAGCGCGAACCTCAACGGTGCCTGGCGCTGGGACCTGAAGGGGCTCGTTCGGCACGAGCGACTCGGCGGCATCCGCCTGCGCAATGCCGCCGTTGGCGACGCCGGGATCGAGCGAGGCGCCGCCGGGCGAAGGCAATGGCGCATCGGATACGAGCTCACGGTATCCGAAGGCGGGCCGGACTTCGGATTCCTCGATGGAGTGAACCACCGCTTGTCGGCCCTTACGAATCCGGGTGCATCCGGAGGCTGGTTGAGCGGAGTGACGCTCGAGCGCCGAAACCGCGCCGACGACGATAGCGGAAACGAGTTTCAGAGCTTTTCGTCGAATGCACTCGAGCTGAACGCCGGCTACGAGTTCAGTCTCGGGGCGGGCGTTGGCCTCGAGCTCGCCGGCGACTTGACGCGCCGGACTTACGAGGGGACCGAGATCCGCGACGGCAGTCCGATCGGCGAACGCGAAGATGACATCATCGGATTGAGCGCCGACATCGATGGACCGCTTGCCAACGGTCTCTCGTGGCGTGTCCAGTTGCGCCAAGAGAATCGCAGCTCGAACATCGACGAATTCGACTACGATCGCCAGGTCGTGGTCGGATACATCGAATACGTCTTGTAACTCCGAACGTTCGGCCGGCGGCGCTTCTGCGGGCGAATCCTGGGGACAGTAACCATAATTCGGCGATGACCGGGGTCTAAAATGGGGAAAGACCCCGGTCGTGCCCGCGCCACCATGATTACGCAGCCCCGGGGTCATCAGGAGGTATCGTCATGGATGTCGAGAGGAGTCCCCTTAGGATGGGCGACTGCTCTCATCCACCAGCCTTCGCCGGATTGGCCCCATAAACCACCTCATTGACGGATCTCACATCTCGCCGTCACTGCGACTGGAGCAGCGATCAGCCGCTGCTGCAGAAGAGATCCCTTTTATCCGGTACATATCGCCATCCGCATGGCTCATGCAGCGTATCGGCATCTTCTTCGTCCCCGGGGCAAGTGGTTGCCTTCGGCCCTGAGCCGATCTACCAGCACGGCGCCCGCCGAGCCGGGAACGACGACCACATAATCGAATGCTTGATCGAAGGTAGCTGCCGTCATGAGCGGGCTCGCGCCTTTTCACTGTTGTCGGTAGACAATGGCGTGGAGTCCCCACGGTGGCGCCGCATTCACTGCAGCGTCGCTCAGGCGAAAAAACGAACGAGCGACCTTTCGTGCCTCGGCGGCACCCCACAGGCGCCAGATCGGACGCGGTCCGTGCGGATCCGCGTCAGGTCCATCACCGTCGAGGCGCGCCTTAGTTGGGCTTTCCCCGATCGGCTGCGTGATCTACGCTCGCCTGCATGGGCCAGATGAGCGGAGTTTGGCCCGTTACAACTCGGCGCAATCGGGAGCTGCACCATGTTCGACACCCTCATCGGCGGCATCAACTCGATCCTTTGGGGCTACGTCCTCGTCTGGGGCCTACTGGGCGTCGGCGTTTTCTTCACCCTTCGTCTCGGCTGGGTGCAATTCCGCCACTTCGGCGAGATGTTCCGCGTCGTCGGCCAGGCCCGACAAACGGATGCCGCCGGCATCTCACCCTTCCAGGCGTTGATGATCTCGCTGGCCTCGCGCGTGGGCACGGGCAACCTCGCCGGCGTCGCCGTCGCGCTCTCGCTGGGCGGTGCCGGCGCCATCTTCTGGATGTGGGTCGTCGCCCTGGTAGGGATGGCTACCGCCTACGCCGAGAGCACCCTGGGCCAGCTCTACAAGACGACCAACGACGCGGGCGAATATCGCGGTGGACCGGCGTTCTACATCGCGCGCGGGCTGAAATCGCGCTGGGCCGCGGTGGTGTTCTCGATCGCCCTTTTGATCTCGTTCGGGCTCGTGTTCAACGCGGTGCAGGCGAACACGATCGCCGACGCGATGGAGACCGCGTTCCACATCCCCGCTTGGTTGACCGGCATCGTGATCGCCGCGGCGGCGGGCTTCGTCATCTTCGGCGGCATCCGCCAGGTCGCCCGCGTAGCCGGCTACCTCGTGCCCGTCATGGCGATCGTTTACGTGCTGATGGCCGTGGGCGTGCTGTTGTTCAACCTCGGCGCCGTGCCCGGCGCGCTGTGGCGGATCATCACGGGCGCGTTCGGCCTCAGCGAGGCGGCCGGCGGCGTCGCCGGCGGGTTGATGGTCGCGCTGCTCAACGGCGTCAAGCGCGGTCTGTTCTCCAACGAGGCCGGTATGGGCTCGGCGCCGAACATCGCCGCTTGCGCCACACCGCAACCGCACCACCCGTCGTCGCAAGGCTTCGTGCAGGCGCTGGGCGTCTTCATCGACACGATCGTTATCTGCACCGCCACGGCACTGGTCATCCTGTTGTCGGGGGCGTTCGAGCCGGGTACCGGGGCCGACGGCATCGCCCTGACGCAGGATGCCCTGGCGCAGTTCATCGGTCCCGCCGGTCCCATCTTCATCGCCGCGGCGATCCTGCTGTTCGCCTTTACCTCGATCATCGGCAACTACACCTACGCCGAGAACACGCTGACCTATCTCGGTTTCGGCGGCCACACCGGCCGGATGGTGCTGCGCATCGCGTTGTTGGCGATGGTGCTGTGGGGGTCGCTGCAGTCGGTCGCGCGCGTGTTCAACACCGCCGATGCCGCGATGGGCATCATGGCGACGGTCAACCTCGTCGCGATCGTGCTGCTGTCCGGGACCGTGGCGAAGCTAACCAAGGACTACTTCGATCAACGCCGGGCCGGGCAAGAACCCGTTTTCCACGGCAACGACTATCCGGAGCTCGCCGACAAGATCGAAACCGAGATCTGGCGACGCGGCGAGAGCCAGGGCGGAAATGCCTGACCGCCGGGGTCCTCGACTTCGCCGGTGCCATGGAACGGCGCCAGCGCGTCGGCGGGGCAGCCTTCGCGGGCGCGCGTGCATGACGCTCGCCCCTGACCACGAGGGGCGTCCATGAGCTGGAAGGGTATGCTCGATGACGTCCATGCGGCCATCGCACCGACGCTCGGTCAGGGCAAGGTCGCCAGCTACATCCCGGCGCTCGCGGAGGCGGACCCGCATGCCTTCGCGCTGGCGCTCGCCACCAATGACGGCGAGATCTTTACCACGGGCTGTACCGACGCGCCGTTCTCGGCGCAGTCGATCACGAAGGTGTTCATGCTCAGCCTCGCCCTGGAGACGAGCGGCGAGGTGCTGTGGGAGCGCGTCGGCCGCGAGCCCTCCGGCACGCCCTTCAACTCGATCGTCCAGCTCGAGCACGAGCACGGCGTGCCGCGCAATCCGTTCATCAATGCGGGCGCGCTGGTCGTCACCGATGCCGTGGTCAGCGCTTTCGGCGCACACCGAGCCTCGGTGGTGCTGAGCGAGCGGTTGCGGCATCTGGCGGCCAGCGACCGGGTGCGCATCGATCCCGTTGTCGCCGACAGCGAGCGCGACTGGGGCCATCGCAATGCCGGCCTGGCGCACTTCATCAAGAGCTTCGGCGTGCTCGACAATCCCGTGCCCGCCGTGCTCGAGGCCTACTTCGCCCAGTGCGCACTCGAGACCACACCCACCGAGCTCGCCCGCGCGGGGCGTTTCCTAGCCAACGGTGGCGTCGATCCGGGCTCCGGCGAGCGCATCACGACCCCGGCGCGGGCACGACGCATCGCCGCGCTCATGATGACCTGCGGCCACTACGACATGTCCGGTGACTTCGCCTACCGCGTGGGTCTGCCCGGTAAATCCGGCGTCGGCGGGGGCATCCTCTGCATCGTCCCCGAGTTGGGCGCATTGGTCGCCTACTCGCCGCCGCTGAACGCGGCCGGCAACTCGCTTGCCGGGACCGAGGCGCTCGAGCGCTTGGCCACCGCCGCCTCCCTCAACGTCTTCGGGACCAAAGCATCGCCGTGACGAGTATGGCACCCGCAGCGACCCTGGAGCGGCCTGCGCGCGACGAACGGCAACGGGCCCCATTTCTTTCTACCATCCCATACGGCGGCGAAGCAGTCGCCACCAGCCGGGAGGACGCCAAAGGGTAGAGTCGAAGACAGTTTGCCATGCCCGTAGCGCCGGGCTATCTGTTGCCGGCCCTTTCGTCTGGCGGTGCCTCACTAGCCGAGGCATAGCCCTGTTGGCCTGTCCTCCCTCACCGAATCGTGGATACGATTTTGCCGTACACGGCATTGTGCAATACATCCTGTATTGCACCCTTCGGGCCAGCCTGCGGCTGTCCCAAAATCGGTGCCGGCGATTTTATCCGATGTTCTCCACACCACGGCATGCGCGGGACGCCAGCCCGCCGTTGTGGGCACTTTGAAAATGGAAAAAACAGGGACAGACCACCGTTTTGATCGCGGGGGCTTGCGCAGCCGCCCTGGCACCTTCGCGGGCCGGCCTCGCTACGCTATCGATCGCCACATGGTCACGGACGACCTCGACATCCAGCGCCGCTCACGCGTCGCCCTGCCCGGCCTATGTCTCCACATCATCCAACGAGGGAACAATCGGCACGCGTCCTTCTTTTGCAAGGCCGATTACCGCGCCTATCTCCCGTGGCCGGAGGTGTACGCGCGGGGACCGACTGCGCCGTCAACCCAGCCAAGGGCGCCGGCCGCGACCCGCTTTGCCACGACGCGGGCGTGCCCCACAATGCCGCCTCGACAGCGGCAAAGCCGTACCCCGAACCCGGACCATCCTCTAGGAGCCTCTCGTGCGAAACTCCGTGGCTTTTCTTATCAGCGTCCTAGCGACCCTGTTCGCGCTGGGGCTCGCGTTGCTCATCGACGACGGCGCGCACACTGGCGCTGGCATGCCCTTGCTGGTGATGCTGGCGCTGTTCGGCTTCGCGGTGCAGTGGGTGGTCTATGTGCCCTCCTTCCTGAGCCAGACCGAGCATTACTACGACATCACGGGTTCGGCGACTTATGCCGCGATCATCGTGCTCGCGGCGGGCTTGAGCGCGCCCGACGTTCGCGGCTGGCTGATCACGGCTCTCGTGCTGATCTGGTGCGGCCGGCTGGGCCCCTTCTTGTTCCGGCGCATCAAGCGAAGCGGCAAGGATAGCCGCTTCGACGACCTCAAGCCGTACTGGGGCCGCTTCCTGATGGCTTGGACGCTGCAGGGGCTCTGGGTCTTCATGACGCTATTGGCCGCGCTGGTGGCGGTGACCAGTCCGGGCGCGAGCAGTTGGGACGCGCTGGCGACGCTGGGGCTGGCTGTGTGGATCGCGGGCTTTGCCATCGAGGCGGCCGCAGACTGGCAGAAGTCGGCCTTCAAGGCCGACCCGGCCAATCGCGGACGCTTCATCCAGCACGGCCTCTGGGCGTGGTCGCGCCATCCCAATTATTTCGGTGAGATCGTGCTGTGGACCGGCATAGCCATCATGGCCACGCCGGCGATGGCCGGCTGGCAATGGCTGGGCTGGGCGTCGCCGGTATTCGTCTGCTGGCTGCTGACCAAGGTCAGCGGCCTTCCCATGCTCGAGAAGCAGGCGGACGAGCGCTGGGGCGGGGATCCGGCCTATGAGGCCTACAAGGCCAACACGCCGGTGCTGATCCCCTGGCCGCCGCGGCGCTCGACCCGATGATCGACGCGATCCTGGCTTGGGCCAGCGAGCATCGCGAGCAGGCTGTCTTCCTGGTGCCGCTGCTCGCGTTCATGGAGACCTGCGTCGGCGTCGGCCTGTTCGTGCCGAGCTTGATGCTGGTCGTAGTGACCTCGGTGTTCTACGCCAACGACTGGGCCAACCTCTGGATGATGGCGACCATGGCGATGGTGGGCTCCTCCATCGGCGACCACGTCGGCTTCTATGCGGGGCGTGCCATCGGCTACCGCGTGCAGCATTGGCGCATCATCCAGCGCAACTATGTGCGCTGGCAGCGCACCGAGGCCATGGTGCACCGCTTCGGCCCGTGGGCCATCTTCATCGGCCGCTTCATCCCAGCGATTCGCAGCCTCGTGCCGGCCATGATGGGCATCACCGAATTCCCGCGCAGGCCCTACACGATGTTCGATGTCGCTGCATGCACCCTCTGGGCGCTGGGCCTCGTGATCATCGTCCAGGCCGCACATCACCTGTTTCTGCCTTCGTAGGCCGACGTGCCCCCGACGACGCCCGGGCAGGGATTCCCGCCAGAGCTACACGGTCTCGCCCTTGACTGCCTGGCTGCCTGGCGATCATCCCCCGGGGCGCCTCTCAGTCGAACATGCGCCAACCACTGAAGGATCGCACTGAAAGCCGGATCCACAGGATATCGTGGGCGCCGAATCCGGTACCGGTCAGCCGTTGCCTCGACGGCATTTACCCCATCTGCCAGGGACCAGGCCGCCGCTACGCCCCACGTGCCCTGGCTACAAGGGCGCTACGCAGCGACCTTGAATGGCATGCGCCGCGTCATTCTCCGAACCCGAGCCAGGACTGCTGTCACTGGAGTCCGCGACGACCACCCCCGCGGCCGGCGGCCCAACCACGATCGTCCAGTGCCCAGCCCGGCTCGGGCGCGCAATGGTAGCCAACGAAACCGCCATCATTGGAACCGATCGTGGCCAGGACCAGGCTCGCGAGGAGATGCTCCGAGCGCACTGCGAATGCGGCAGCAGCGGTCATCACCGCCCACCAAAAAAGTCCGCCATCTTACCGATCATGCTCGCGCTCGACGCGGGCAGCCGAGCGCACCTCAAACGCCCGGGACAGGTGGCGACGCACCCGCCCGGCCTGAATACACGAAGTCCACAACGTACTCAGCGGGGAGCGCACAAACCCGATCCACCGGCGCCGCGCGAGTGCCGCACTGACGTCGATCCCCGGACGCGTCAGCGCAACGATGAAACCATCGAACCATCGCCCGAACGATTACGCCGCCAGACCGACAGGTTCAGTGCGAACGCGTAAGTGCCCCAGGCAAGGTACGGCACCATCAGGGCCGCCGCGATAACGTCATGCCGGGCGAATGCGACTGTCGTCGCCACGACCGCGAGCCATAATAGACCGATGATGACGACACCCGCGAAAATGCGCTGCAAGCCGAAGAACACGCTCGACCACAGGGTGTTGATACAGATCTGCAACCCCCAGAGAGCGACCGCGAGACTGCTGCCCTCGTGCATGGCCACGCGCGCGGCCGCGATCGCCATCGCCACGTAGAGGATTGTCCAAATGATCGGAAAGAGTACATTCGGCGGCGTCCAGGACGGCTTTTCCAGGCTGCGGTACCATTCGCCCGGCCGGAATAGCGCCCCCGAGGCGCCGGGAACTGCGCAGGTTGCCAGGAATATCGCCAACAGTAGATACTGCATGGGCTAGCTCTCGGACTTCTCGCGACTTGGCAGCTCGGTCGACGCGGTGACGGGCCGCCGCTGCTCCGGCACCGCATAATGGGGCTACCGGGCGACGCTCTGCAATCCAAGACTTGTGCCAGCCCTTGCCGAAAGGCGACCACAAAGCGGGAGACAATTACCACCTCTACGAAAGCCACACGGTCAGCCAGAAACCAGCTGGTAAGCCAACGGGCCTGCGTCGCGGCCTCGGCCAATTCGCCAGACCGCAATTAAGGGCACTGGCCCTGCGCCACAAGCTCCCTGCTATTGCAGTGGACGGATAAGGGTATTGCCCGGCGTCGCCATCTCAGCGCCTGGCGAGCTTGCCAGCACAGCAATCCTCTGCTACCAGCACTCTTATGGAGATAACCCTTTCAGCGCTTCTCGAGGAAGCGAAAACAGAGAACCTCCTGACTGAACTCCACGGCCCCGATGCCACCGTCACGCGCATCGATCCGGCCGACGACGCCGGCCCCGGCGCCCTGACCTTCGCGGATACCCCCGAGCACTTCCGGGCCGCGGTCTCCGCCGGCGCGACGGCGGTGGTCACGTACCGGGATACGCTCGAGCAAGAGGGGACACCGGAGGCGGCGTCGGTGCTCACCGCGCCCAACGTCGGACTCGCCCAGGCCCTGATCCGTCAGCGCCTGGTCGATCGAGACTTCGAGCGCACCGGATGGGAGCGCGTCCATCCATCGGCGGTCATCCACGACAGCACCCCCATCCCCGACTCTGTTCGCGTCGGGCCGTGCAGCGTCATCGGTCCGAACGTGGCGATCGGTGAAGGTAGCGTCATCATGGCGGGTGTGATTATTGAGGAGAACGCCCGAGTGGGCCGCGACGTCGTGCTCAACAGCGGCGTCGTCATCGGCTACGACTGCCGAATCGGCAACGGTGTCATCATCAATTCCAACAGCATCATCGGCTCAGAGGGCTATGGATTCGCGCAGGACGCATCCAATCGGAGTCACCGGATCCCCCAGCTCGGGCATGTGGTCATCGAGGACGATGTCCGCATCGGGGCCAACTGCTGCTTCGACCGGGGCGCCTACCGAGAGACCCGGATCGGCCGCGGGACGAAATTCGACAACCTCTGCCACGTCGCTCACAACGTGAAAATCGGTGAGGACTGCCTGCTGACCGCCGGCTTTATCGTGGCGGGATCCACGGTCCTGGGAGACCGGGTCGTCGCGAGCGGGCAAACCGGCGTCCTCGATCACCTGGAGGTCACCGACGACGTCGTTTTGCTGCAGAGGGCCGGCGTCACGCGCTCGATCAAGGAACCGGGTACCTACGCCGGGATGCCGCCGGTGCCCCTGAAGGAATACATGCGCAATACCGCGGCGTTCGGCAGAATCACGGATTTGAAGAAGAGGATCGCCGACCTGGAGAAAAAGGTCGACGACTCTACCCCGTCCGACGGCTAAAGCGGCGTTCGAGGGCCAGTTACCGGATGCGCCGAATCGCCGCAAGCCAGGAACCGCCCAGGGACGCGCGCTTTCACCAGTGGGCTGGCACCCATTGACGCACCCGGGAGGCTGCAGCGGCCCCGAGCGCCCGTTCCCCGCGCATTGCCACCCCGCGCGACTGCGTGAACACCCGCGAAAAGGGCCACCGAGCTCAGGCGTCGCCGGGTTCTCGATGCTCGACATCAAGGGCAAGCGCCATGTGGGGCACCGTCAAAGCGGCCAAGCCGATGAAGACCGAGCGCAACAAGACGGTATCCATCGCCCAGGCCGTGCCAACCGCGTACCACACGCCCGCAGCGAGCGCGACCGTCGGCACCGTGTATATGCTCGCGACTTGCGTCGCCGAGCGGCGCCGCGCCGGACCATTGAAGAGACCGGGCGGCAGACTGCCGGCCAGCCGCAGGTCGTCCTGGGTCCGTGCGCTGTCGGTCATGAAGGGCACGAAGGCGGCCGGCTCAAGGCCGTGCGCGACGCCGGCCAGGAATTCGGCGGCTCGATCCTGATTCGTCCCCACGGCTCGCAGGAAGATGCGATCCATGAGTCGACAAACCAACGGCTCCGGCGGACGAGCGTGCGGGCGGCCGGTGCGCTCGAGGTAGTCTGCGCAGCCCCGTGCCCCGGCCTGGATACGGAGGAAGCCGTAGCCGGTCGCCCCCATAGGCCGCAGACGCATTACGGCTGCCACACCCTGGCCGCTTCACAGCGTTCCCCGAGCGGACACTCTCGGGGCGCCGCGAGACGGGCCCCAAGGCACGCTACGCGCTCACCGGGCAGTCGCACGCAACCAGTGCGGCCCGGCGGGGCCCATCCGAAGCCCGGGTGCACGCCGATGGTCACTGCGCTGGCGCGCTTGCGCTCGCGGCTGCGCAGATCGTCGCCCTCAGTGGTCTGTACGCACCCTTCGCATCGTACGCACGACGCGTGTCCCATCGCGCGGTCTCGCCCTGCGTCAAGGCCCTGCGTTGCGGGTCTGCGGCGCAAACCATGCGGACCCATCGAAGCGGCTCACACCCGCATCCGGCCGCTTGCGAGCATCGAATGCGTTTTGGTGGTTCGAAAAACCGAAACATGGAGTCCCCGATGACATCGACGCCCATTGACGACCGCCTCGGCCATCACCTGTTCCGCAACGTGGCCGACCTATCGTTCAACGCCATCACCGTAACTCGCGCTGCGGGTGATCACGGCCCGTCCCAGATCATCTACGTCAACGATGCGTTCACCCAGATGACTGGATACGAAGCCGACGAAGTCCTGGGCCAAACGCCCGGCATGTTGCAGGGCCCCAAGACCGAGCGCGCCGTGCTGGACGAGCTCGAGGCCCAACTCGGGCGCGGCGAGACATTCCACGGGCAGACCGTGAACTATCGCAAGGACGGCTCGGAATTCACCATCGAGTGGAAAGTGACGCCTCTGGTCATCGATGGCGAGACCATGCACTACATCGCCGTGCAGCGCGATGTAACCAACGCCCGGGACTCGAACTGATCCATCGGGCATGGTGAGGGAATGCCCCGCCCAGGCGCGGTATCATCTACACGAACGCGCGAAGGGGCAGGTCTTACCACCCGTTGAGGTGGCCGCGCTGGCCAACCCGCTGGCTCGGATAGCGCTTCGCCTGCGAGGGCCTGTCGACAAGTGACGCGGTCACCGCGATGGGGCCTGTGTGGTGCAAGGCAAGGCGTGCCGAGCGAGCGCAGCAGGGCCTACGTGAGTGAGGCACAACGCTGCATTGCGCCACACAGCCGTCGCACCCCGCGGTTACTGCCCCGCGGGCCGTGCGGTGTCGCGCGTCGCTCATGCAGTGACGCTGCACGCCGTCCTCGCGCCTGCGCGGGACGCAGGGGGGCGTAGCGCGGCGCTCGCGGGAACTGGTCGATGCCCGCCCGCACGGCCGGGCGACGACCGCAAACCAAGGCAAGAGCGCCCCCACCACCGCGCCCAGTCCGGGTGATCGCGCTGTAGTCGCTAGCGCCACCCATCCGCGTTCGCTATTCCGAGCGCGCCCGATCGGAAATCGGGATGGTAATGAACGGCAATCCGAGCGCGTCGGTGCGCACCACCGCCTGCAGCGTGTAACTCCGCTTCGCGATGCCGCTGTCTCCAATGAAATAATCCATTTCGGAGATACCGTGGTATTTCTCCAAGATCAGGGAGATTGATCTTTGCATGCGGATGGACGCCCGGGACGAGGCCCAGCGGTATATAAAGACCGAAATCGCTCCTGTCCGTCGCCAACGAGTTATAGAAGACGGTCATGTTCTGATCGGCTTCATCCTCGGAATCGAGGACCCGGGCTCGGAATCGACGAGCCGGGCGCCGAACCGGCACTGTAATACCGACACCAGACGCTCGTCCGCATAATCCTTGAGTTTCGATTGGTGTAGAAGGATGTCCATGCTGACACGCTTGCCCTAGAGCACGCTCGACTCCTCGTCGGGCAGTTCGTCGACCCAGTGATCGGCGAAATCCGCGGACTCGGTGGTGAGCGCGATATCGGAACCACCCGTTTCGGGCGCGGCGGTTCGCGTATGGAGACGTCGGTCGGTGACCGGATTTCGGCGCCCATCCGGCGGCGGAGCCGCCACCTGCCCCACCGAGGCACACGGCAGTAAGCTTCTCACGAGCGCTCGACGCCGAGGGCTAGCATGCGCGCACCGTCGTGTCGCCGGTGCGCTCCAGTCGGCGCTAATGCACACCGGCGGTGACGCCCGCCACGGAGGCGTTACTTGGTCGTATCGTCGATGGGCGCGTCGGCGGCATTGGTTTTGACCGATTCAATCCCTTTCAGGGCGCTCTCCTTCGAGTTGTAGCCTTGCGATACGGCGATCGTTTGCCCGTTGGTCGCGATGAGTTTGAAGCGGTACTCGCCCAACTTGTCCTGGTTCAATTCGAATCTGCTCGCCATTTTCTGGTACTCCGCATCAATCGGGTATGAAGACACCCTATCAAGCGGCATTTCGCTTTTCGCGTCTGTTCGCTGAGTCACGAAGCGTTCGCACGAACGGCGGCAGGGTCGCCCCATGTAGGACGGCGTCGCCGTTGGTATCGCGTCGCCATCCGCACTCGGGCGAGCCAGTCGCCGTCGCGTGGGTGCGAGACGCGCAACGCCGCCGCGCCGGCCACCGTTGGATGCACTCATGAACGGGACGCGCCGAGGCAACCTCGCCCGAAACCGCGGTCAGCGACGATCGCCACGGTGTCCCGGGCCGACGACGGTTCCACCTATGTGGGCCACCGGACAGACCCGCCCGCCGTGCGGAGCCAACCTGCGGCTCCATCAGCTCCGAAGTCCGTGACATGGCACATTCGACGCTCAACGACTATCAAAGCATCACAGAGGCACAGACCGCGCTCCAGCATAGCGGCCTTCCCTGCGCCGTGCTCGAGGACTGTGACCAGGTCGGCATTGCCCGATGGATGTGGCGACACGACGCCTCGCCGCAGGAGGCCGCTATCGCGTTCGGGATACAACCGCCCGCAATGGCGCGTCGTCGCAGGCGATAGCCCACGGATCAGCGCGCATGGAAATCACAACATACATCCTGATCGGCCTGGCTATCCTGGTCATCTGCCAAGCGTCTTTGATGGGCATCAGTGACTGGCGCCGCGCTCAGCACGCAGTGCGCCGACACGGCTCCGCCCGGTCGGCGCTGCTCGGGATGCGTCGCAACAACGGGGACCGGCCCGCGCGGTGATCAGCGATCCGCCCACAGCAGCCGGTTGCCAATGCCGGCGGTGCGGGGCCTCGGGGCGAACGGGGCCCCCGGAGTCGACGCCGATTGCGATCCCGTGCCGAGCTCGTCATGGAGAAACCGGGTGGCCGCCTCCATGGCCCCCCCGCGCAGCACGAACCCGAGGATGTGACCGCGCAGGCGCTGGAGGTAGAGCTCGCTGTAGACGCCGGCATTCGTTAGCGCGGCATGGAAGTCGGTGGCGTGATGCGGCGGCACCAAGGTATCCCAACGGCCGTGGAAGAGGAACACGGGCGGTGCCTCGGGGTGGACGTGGGTCATCGGAGACGCGGCGGCATACGCCTCGGGGACCTCGGCGCGCGTGCCGCCCAGGAAGGCCTCGACCAGGCGCCCTTCCGCCCACTTGCGCAGATCACTCGGGGTCCCCCCGCTGACCACCGCATCGGGCCGCGTCCTCGGCCCACCGTCGAGCTCGCCGCCCTGGCCAGCGACCATCGCCAATAGACTCACCAGATGGGCGCCCGAGGAATAGCCCAGGGCGCCGATGCGATCCGGATCGACCCCGAGGCGATCAGCGTTGGTTTGGATCCAACGCATGGCCTGCTGCACATCCCGTAGCTGAGCGGGGAAGCGGTATTCGGGCGTAAAGCGATACGCCACGTTGACTGTGACCATGCCGCGCCGGGCGAGGTACCTCCCGATACCGGCCATGTCCTCGGGGCTGCCGCGCTCCCAGCCGCCGCCGTGCACCAGCAGGACGGCGGGATAAGGGCCTTGGCCCTGCGGCCGGCGTACACGGGCGTTCAGCGGCTCAGACCAGGAGTCGGGCGTATACCGCTCAACCTGCACGTCAGCGGCATCCGTTCGCGGAATCTCGACGGATCGGTCGGGCGCCCCGTGATGGACCGCACAACCCGACAAAAGCGCCACCAGCGCGACGACGCAAGCTAGACGGTGAGGCATCAGGGCTTCCCGAATGGAACAGGCCGATGCGCGTGACCCTAACGAATCGTGTCGCCTCAGGGGATATGCGCATCCGGGCCCGACCATGGCGGCGCACGGCCCCGACGTCCGGCGCTAGCGCAAGCTAGTCGGCCGCGAGGCTCAGCGTCATGAGGACATCCTGGCCCGTGGCCACTTCCACCGACTCCGATTCGATCAGGCGCACCCGCTCGGCGTCGACAGCCTCGCCCGTGGCGCCACCGGTGGCGTCGTTGCGTAGTACGTCGCGCACGGCGACGGCGCGGGCCCTGGCGAGCGCGGTCAGATCGGCATCGGTGACCGTCTGCGCTGCGACGATGCGCTCGGCGATGTGGCTACGGTAGGCCACGGCGTCGAAGCCGGTTTCGCCCTCCGAGGCCTCCTCCGAGTCACGCGTGAAGCGCTCACGTGCGACCTGTAGGGCCTCTTGCGAGTATGCCGCGGCGAACATCGCCTCGGCCGTTGCCTGGATTTCGGCATCCGCGAGGCCCCGTGACGCGACCTCGCGGCCCTGTTGCCGAAGCCGCTTGGCCAGGGCCTTGCGGGCGCTGCGGCGTTGCAGCCCCAACGCGTCGCGCTTTTGGGCAAAGGGCCCCGCGAGCTCGATCACCAGCTCGGGCCGCTTGGCCAGGGCCTGGCGTAGCAGCGCCACCCGCTGGCGCTGGGGCGGGGTCAGGTCGCTGCGCCCGTCGGGGAAGGCAATGCGCCCCAGGTCCTCTTCATCGGCGCCGATCAAGCCTGCCAGCAAGCTGAACGGCGACGTAATGACATTGGTGATCGCGTCGACGAGCGCTTGGCGGATGGCTCCGCCCAACTCGAACTGGGGCGCGCCGACATCGCCGGTCACCGGGATATCCATATCGATCACGCCATCCCTGTTCTCGAGTAGTGCAACCGCGAGCGTCAGTGGCAAGTCCATGGCCCCGGGCTGATCGATCTTGTTGCCCAGCTC
The DNA here is from genome assembly GCA_964445325.1 of uncultured Ectothiorhodospiraceae bacterium. Taxonomy (GTDB): domain Bacteria; phylum Pseudomonadota; class Gammaproteobacteria; order XJ16; family Halofilaceae; genus Halofilum. The sequence goes on along the minus strand of CAYUKN010000020.1, from coordinate 11,906 downwards.
GAGATCCCGCAGCACGAGCGCATTGCGACCCACGAGGCGCCGGTCGGTGATCGTGTAGGTCAGCTTGAGATCCATCCGCCCGGCGGCGATCCGACGGCCGACGAACGCCACAGTATACGGCGAATATTGTGCAACGGGGATGTTGCGAAAAGTCACCGCCAGGCTGGTATCGCGCATCGGATCCCAGGCGTGCACCGCGCCCTCGATCCGGGCTAGGCCGTAGTCCTCGACCCGCCCCTCCAGCGCGACATCGGCGGCCGCCGCCGTGTCGGAAGCCAGCGTCGATAGACGACCGCTGAGCTCGTTGATACGCGTCGTGAAGGGCAACGGCAGCGACTGGTCCGCGAAGTGGAGATCGCCCTCGGTGACGACGATCCCGCCGATGTTGATGTCGAACGGAGCGGCATCCCCGCTTTCGTCAGCGCCCCCCGAATCGCCGTCGCTTGCAGGCTGCGCCACCAACAGGTCGCCCACGCTCGTGCTTTGGTCGTCGCGGACGACCACGTGCCCTGAGGGCGCATCGATGACGATATCCGAGGTCTCGATGCTGCGATCCGCGAGGCTGAGCTCGAGGTGCTCGATATCCAAGCCGCGCCAGCCCAATACGCGCTCGCGTTCGGCAACCGAGACGACGCTCAGCTTGTCGATACCGGCGCTGCCGCGGTAACGCAGCGCCTTGTCGACCCCGCCGGCTACCACACCGTCGAGGCTCAAGTGACCGCTCGCCAGAGCGACCCGCACAAACCGTTGCAGATAAGGCTCGATCGGACTCAGCGCCAGCGCGTCGACGTCGAGCGCACCATCGACCATCACCGATGGCAGGTTGGCGACCCGGCCGTCGAAGCCGAAGGTGCCACCGGCGGCGAGGCGCCCACGGACGTGCACAGGGAATGCATCACTTTCATACAGGCTCGCATCGCTCAGGGTCAGCCCGAGATCATGCACCGCGAGCGTGGGCGTCGAGGGCGCCACTGATAGGCCCCCGCCAACGCCGTTACCGGCGAGTCGGTCAACGATGCGGATGGTCCCGCGCGTGACCTCCAAATCACGGATGGTCACGGCCGGTCCCCCCGTTTTCGCCGTCGCAACCTGCTCGCTTGCCTCCGCGGGACGTTCCCCGGCCTCACGGATCAGGCGAGCGAGGCGTGTCTCGCCCGAGTACAGGCGCTCCGCGCGCACCACCGGTCGGTCCAAGCGCACGCTTTGGAATGTCCAGGCTCCCTCGTAAACGCTCGCGAGTGTGAAATTGAGCGCGGAGCGCTCGATCGCGAGTAGACGATGGCCGTCCGGGTCCTCGAGCACAACGTCGGTGACCTCAAGAGTGAACGTGTACGGGTTCGCCGCGATCTTGCCGATACGCAGCTCGCGCCCCAGGTCAGCGCGCACGGTGTCCACCGCCACTTTGGCGGCAGCCCACGGTACGACGAAAAAACCCACCAGCGTGTACACGACGAAGGCCAGCACCACCCAGAAGCGCACGCGGCGGACATTGATCCAGACGCGCAGCAGGTAGTGCCATGAGTCAGCCAGGTTAACTTGCAAATCGAGGTGTCCAGCTCGAGCAGGACTCGAGGTCGGCGGCAGGCACGTAGACGAGGGCGCCCGCGTGTGCTCGTAACGGCGAAATGGGGACTCTAGTCGAGCGTCGCCTGCGCCAGGCATGCAGCCGCATCATCGAACGCCTTCGCTCGCTCGTGGGCGCCAGGCACTCTCAGGGCGCTCGTTGCCAGCCGCTGCAAACGCCGGATTGGTCGCGAGGTCGAGTGCATGCTGCGGCGGTGATGCACCCGCGGCACCAATCGCCGTGCTCGGCCGTCTCTTGCGCTAGCGGCACCCCGACCCGATGGCCTCTTGTTGCCCTTTTTCGACTGGCACTCTCGGCCTTACTCACCCACGAAAATGCTGACGAACAAGAGCGATTGGCCGTGCCGTGGGTCTACACATTCACTCCAATCAAGGACAAAACGAAAACAATGACGACAACGGCTCCGATGATGTAGATGATGTTGTTCATTTAATTCAACCTCCAATTGGTTTATCGACGAGTGGCGGGATTCGCCCGATCCGCCCGCCTCGCCCCAACGTTCGCCCGTGTATTAACAGCGGCTAAGCGCGTGTTATCGAGTGGATGCTGGCCCCGAATCCGCGCGGTGTCTGTTACTTCCCGCACACAAACAGCAACGCAATCGATGCGCTGAGTTCTTACGCAAACAAAACGCGCGCTCGCATAATGGGAGCCGTGACCGAATAGGCGATGATCGGGAGATCGCCCTGTTACGCCCTGACCAAGGCAGTGCTGCCAATTTGCGTTTCTAGGGCGGGCGCTAAGCGCTGGCAAAACCTCTGGGAAGGTTGGTCAGTCGACTAAGCCCAGTGTCTCTGACCCGCGTTTCCAGTCCTCGAGAGACCCAACCGCCCCGTTGCAGGCGCGGCGTCTTGTTCCATCCCGCGTGGGTCAGCGTACATACAAGCGATCCCGGTCGTGTTCGACTCGCGGTGGTAATTGCAGGAATCATTCGCGGGCTGAGTCGGGTCGTTCCCACAAGCGGGCCCTGCATGCACACGAATCGAATGATCAACAGCACCACTGCGGTGTTGGCCACGCTCATCGACGCGGTCGCCTAAGGAGCAGCCCCTTACGCGATTCGGCGCCGTTGGGGCGGATCCTTGAGATAGCGGTGGCTTGCCCCAGTGAGTCGGTGCTCGGACTCGACCACGAGGTGCGACATCATCGATGGCCCGGGCGGGCCCACCCGTGCGCCGAACGGGTCCCGACGCCGGCTCGTGAGACCACGCCGGCAAGGTCGGCGGTTACACAGGGCCTGGCACCACGGGCAATCGAACCGTCCCGCCAATGGCCAAGCTCGGCGATTCGGCTTCCCGGCAGGCCGTGACAGGAGGCCTCGTGCAATCTCGACTCCGACTCTTTCGTGCGATGGCTGCGTTCGCGGTCATTGCCCTCCTCACGGCCACACCGCTGGCGGCGCAAACAACCGGTACCACCGATGGCTCATCCCAGCCATCCGAGGCCTCACCCGGGGTGCTGGCCGACGTGCTAGAGGACGAGCAGGCGCGGGAGCGACTGATCGCCGACCTGCGGCGGATGGAAGCGGAGCGGCCCCCGGCGGAGGGAGAGGCCGTTCCCGAGCGCGCGCTGGCCGACCGGCTCGTAAGCGCGGCCCAGGCCACCGCCCAAACGGTCACGAGCCGGTTCGATGACACCGTCGCCGCGCTAACGCAACTGACGCGTCCCAGTGCGGTGGATTGGCACGCCATCGGCAAGGCCGCGCTTGAGCTGAGTATACTGATCGCCGCCACGATGGCGCTCCATATTGCACTGCGGGCCCTGGCGCGGTGGCCCTATAGCCGCGCGAACCGCTGGGTCCTGCACAGCGAAGCCCACGGGCAGTCCCTGCGCCGCAGCACAGCGGCCGGGGTCATGCTCGTCACCGACGCCGTAGTGGTCGTGCTGGTGTGGCTCAGCGGTTGGGGGCTGGCGCTGTTCGTTCTGGGCGAGCGCGGCTCGGTCAATGCGCAGCCGGCGCTGTTTCTGACCGCATTCATCGCGATCGAGGGAGGCAAGATCGCGCTGCGCCTGGTGTTCGCCAAGCGCTACGACGGGCTGCGCCTGTTGCCGCTCGAGAGCCCCGATGCGGCCTACTGGCAACGCTTCCTGACGCGCCTCGTGAATTTCGTTGGTTACGGCCTCGTCCTGGTCGTGCCCCTGGTGGCCGACCTCGTGGCGCCCGGCATGGCCCGGGCGCTCTACGTGCTGGTGGTCTTGCTCGGCTTTGGTTATGCCCTGGTGATCCTGTGGCGCAACCGGCACGAAGTATGCGATCGGCTGAGCACCGCGGCCCAGCGCAAGCAGCCCGGCACCGCGCGGCTGACGCTCCGCCTCCTCGCAAGCTTGTGGCATCTGCTCGCGATCGCGTATGCCGCCGCGCTGGCGCTGGCCCTCGTGATCCGCCCGGAGCAAGCACTGCCGTACATCGCCACGGCTACACTCCAAACCCTGGTGGCGATCGGGGTCGGCCTCATCGCCAGTTCGCTGATCGGGCAGGCGATAGGCCGGGGTGTGCCCGTGGGAGACGGCCTGCGAGCGAAGCTGCCGCAGGTCGAGGTGCGGCTCAACGCCTTCGTCCCGCGCGGTCTCCAGGCCGCGGGCATCATCATCGGTGTGCTCGTGTTCGCCCTGGTGCTCGACGGCTGGCAGTTGTTCGATCTGCGCCAATGGCTGGCGACGGATACGGGTTGGCAGGTGCTGGCAACGATCGCGTCGTTGGGCATAATCGTCGTGCTGGCCGTAGCCGTTTGGATCGCGCTGGCGAGTTGGATCGATTACGCACTGAGCCCGGGGTTGGGTTCGGGCGAGCCCACGGCGCGCCGGCACACGCTGCTCGCGCTGTTCCGTAACGCTTTGGCGGTGCTACTGATCGTCATCACCACGATGATTCTGGTCGCCGAGCTGGGGATCAATATCGGCCCGCTGATAGCGGGTGCCGGCGTAATCGGCATCGCCCTGGGCTTCGGTGCCCAAACCCTGGTCCAGGACATCATCGGCGGCATCTTCATCCAGCTCGAGAACTCCATCAACACCGGCGATTGGGTGAGCGCTGGCAACATCAGCGGCACGGCGGAGACCGTTAGCATCCGCTCGGTCGGATTACGCGACCTCGAGGGCACGTTCCATTTCATCCCGTTCTCCGCGGTCGACACCGTGTCCAACTACAACCGCGATTTCAGCTATCACATGGGCTACTACGGGGTCGCCTACCGCGAGGATACGGACCAGGTGGTACCTCATCTGATGGCGGCGTACCGCGATCTCATGGACGATGCCGAGATCGCGCCGCTGGTGATGGGTGACCTCGAGATCGACGGCGTCACCGAGTTCGCGGCCAGCGCCGTCCGGATCCGGGTGCGCATCATGACCCACCCGGGCAAACAGTGGACCGTCGGTCGCGCCTACAACCGGCTCGTCAAGAAGCATCTGGACGCGGCCGGCATCGAGATCCCCTACCCGCACACGACCCTCTACTTCGGGAGCGACCGAGACGGCGAAGCGCCGCCGGCGAATGTGCGCCTGCTCGGCACCGCAGAGACCGAATCTGGCAATGGGGGCGCCACGGCCGATAGCGAGGCGCACGCCGCGGGTGCCGGCGATGGGCCCGCAACCAGCGGAGCCCCCCCCTCCGACCACACCTCGGCCGAGGGCCCGTCGGGCGATGGTGCGGGCGGAGACTAGCCGGTCGTTGGCCACGGGCGAACGGGCCCGCCTCGGGCAACGGCTCCGCAGTGTGGCTGAGGAGACGGTATGCGACGACGCGCCGGGCACAGTGGAGCGACCGGATCGCCTCCCGACCAACCGGCCCAGCGCCGGCCGCCGCCGGACACCGTCTTTGCCCCCATCCTGTCGTGTCCGGTCCGCGACGAGATGGCATGGGTCGTTCACCGGTTGACCAGCAGACCGAATCACGCCGGGCCCCCCGCCGTGCCCGTCGGAGCCTGCGGCCAGCGGAGGCGGAGTCGCCAGTGGCGAAGCCGCCGCCTCGATCGTGCAGTCGACTGGATCGAGGCAGTGGCGGCCCTCATCGCGCTGGGCGAACAACGGGGCCCCGGGCTTTTCCTTCGAGGGCCGCCCGCCTGAGGGCGGGATTGCGAAGACCCGACCGTCGACAAGGGGACGCACGCCGCCGGTAACGGGCCGTGCGGCGCGCGCGCCCGGCATCGCGCCAGCGCGTCGCCACGCGGAAACGAGTGGAGCGGTTTGCAGTCTCGCCGTGTTCGGGCGGCGACCAGTAACGGCCTAGTTCGGCAGCGCAACGACTCGTAACGAGGCCCCGTCCTAGGCGCTCGCCGAGGCGTCTCTGCCTACGCTCGCGCGCGCTGCCCGGCGAGAGGGGCCGTCCCGCCAGCAGGCCCGCCAGGGGACCCAGCGCTTGCGGCACGAGCAGCCACGCTGGGGACACTGTGCGTTGCATCCATTCCAGCAGACTCAGGCTGGCGATGGTGATGGCGCAACCGATCGAGTTCACCAGCGTCAGCGCCGAGCCCACCACGGCGCGCGGGGCGAAATAGGAGGTCGGTCAACGCCGAGAACTGCGGCGAGTCGCCCGCCACCGCGATCTGTTCGGGCGCGCCGACGAGATCGCCCAAAGCGCAGCCGGACTGCGCACCGCCCAAACCGTGCTGGCCGCACACGACCGAAGGCGCGCACGCTGCGTGCCCCGGCGCCGCAGGCGCGAGACTCGCCGGATGAGACGACCGAATCGGCTCAACGTCAGACACGGCGGCCATGGCGCAGACGGGTGCGAGCGACGCCTCGCGCGTTCGCTAGCGGCTCGGGCGTTGGTAACCGGAGCTTCGGCAGCACCGGCACACGCTCGTCTTCACCGTGTCCGTCCCGATACCTCGGCAGGCCGTTGGCACAAGCGCTCATAGCAAGCACCGACGCGACGCCCATGATTCCAGCGCAGCCCAGTGGTTGTCCGACCGCCATGCGCCGCCGGTGGCGCGGTGATCAGCGCACGGTGATGACGGCGCCTTTGAAGGTATTGTGGCGCTTGTGCGCGACACGGCCCAACAGCGACTCGGCCAACGGCGCATGGCCGCGCGAACCGACCACGATGGTATCGACGCCATACTCACGGGCGTGCTCGCACATCATATGGTCCTCTGTTTGGATCGCTCAGCGGCGACGTTGTCGGAGCGCGCTGCGCTGCGTGGCCTGCTCGCGACTCCGCGAGCAGGAGCGGTAGCCACTCGGGCATGCTTCAACCGTCCCCGGACTCGCCCCCAGCCGCCGATGGCTCGGCTTCGGGCGGAATCGAGGGCAGTCCCGCCGAACGCCCGCGTGGGATATCGCCTTCCGGGTCGTACAGCGGTAGCTCGCAGACCTGGCCGGTAGCGGTGTGACCGTCGGTGCAATCCACCGTCAGTGCCATCCCCGGACCAGCATCGGGATCGTCGAGGCGCACGATGGCGACGCCGCACTGCAAGTAGGGCGACCAGGCGCTACTGGTGACACGCCCTGCGCTCTCGCCGTTGGCGCGAACGGACCGACCGTGGCAAGCGATCCCGCCGGGGCACTTGAGACCCCGGGTGCGGTTGCGACGGCTGGCCGCACGCAAGGCCTCGCGGCCGATGAAATCGCCTTTGTCGAGCTCAACCAGCCCACCGAAACCGGCATCAAACGGGGTCACGCTCGTGTCGAAGTCGGTGCCGGAGAACAACAACCCGCCCTCGATCCGCCGGGCATTGGTCACCTCGGCCGGCAGGGTATGCATGCCGTAGGGCGCTCCCGCCTCCATGATCCGTTGGCCCATGGCACCGGCATCCACGAAGGGCTCGAGGTAGAACTCCCAACCGAGCTCACTGGTGAAGCCAGTGCGGCTGACGACCACGGGCTGGCCGCCGATGTGGATCTCCGCCAGGTCGAAGTAGCGAAAACGCTCGGGCAGGCCCTCGTCGGCGACGGCTTCGAGCACATCCAGCGAGCGCGGGCCCTGGACCTGACTGACCCAGACATCGGGATCGAGGACCGCCACATTGAGCCCCTCGGACTGCGCGCGCAGCCAGCCGAAGAACTCGCCGTCGCCCTGCGCGTACCAGAAGCGATCCGGCGCGAGTCGCAACAGTATGCCGTCCATGAGGGTGCCGCCGTCGAAATCGCATGCAATCTGGTAGCTGCAGCGGCCGACGCGCACACGGCTCACGCTCCGTGTGAACACACGCTCGAGCAGGGCCTCGGCGTCGGGCCCGCGGATCTCGGTGGGCCGCTCACCCGTATGCGCGAGCACGACCTGGCGGCGCAGACGCCAGTAAAGCGCTTCCATACCCACATTGGCGTAGGCAAGCGAGCGCAGGCGGCGGTTATACACCCCGAAGTAAGGGTCGTGGGGTAGCTCCTGATCCACCAACGGATGCGGCGCCATACTTTGGCAGAACTCGCTCGCGACGCCGCCGGCCGCTACCGGCTTGACCACGAACTGGACATCGGTCGTCGGGGCGGACATGGGTCCTCCGGATCGTTACTCGGGTCGTGCTTGAGAGCCTCGGCGCAAACGCTACGCCCCCGAAATGCATGACACTAATGACAAATATTGGCTCATATACAAACTTCTGTCATATTAACGCGATGCGACTGGATACCGAATCACTGCGCGCATTGAAGCTGGTGGCCGAGGTCGGCGGCGTGACCGAGGCGGCGGAGCGCCTGTGCCTGACCCAGTCCGCGGTGAGCTGGAAACTGCGCCGCCTGGAGGAACGCATTGGGCGCCGCCTGCTCCACCGCGATGGGCGCACGCTGCAGCCGACACGCCACGGCCGCGAGCTCATCGAATTCGCCGATCGCATCCTGTCGGCGCACGACGCCGCGGTACAGCGTTTCCAGGCGTCGACGCTCAGTGGCTCCATCCGCCTCGGCGCCACCGACGATTTCGCCGTCAACCGGGTCGCCGGGATCGCCGGGCGGTTCCGCTGGGCGCACCCGGGCGTAAGGCTGCAGATCCGGGTGGAATCCTCGCTGGCGCTGGCCGAGTGGGTCGACGCCGGCGAGGTCGATCTCGCCGTCATGCCGGTCGAGGCCGACGATCTCCGCGAGGACGACCTCCCCCTCTGGCAGGACGAGCTGCGCTTCGTCCAGGCCGCCGAGAGTGTCTTCTCGGCCGATCAACCCCTGCCGCTTGTGACCTTTGGCCCGAAGTGCTTCTACGGGGGCATCGCGAGCGCGCTCCTCGAGGCGGCGGGGGTGGCCTACGAGGAGGTTCTCCAAAGCGCGAGTATCGCCGGCGTGCGCGCGGCCGTGAGCGCGGGCTTCGGGGTCGCGCTCATGAACCGCGGCTTCATGACCGCCGACCAAAGCCCCTGGCCCGGCGCCGCCGGGGTCGCGCGACCGCCCGACATCCACTATGTCCTGCGTGCCTCCCACGGGCCGCTGACCGACGCAGAGAACACCCTCGCCGGCGAGCTGCGGGGCTCCGTGCCGCTCTAGCACTTGGCCCGCAGTGCACGCCCGACCCAGACAGATGTCGCGACACCGGAATCGGGGCACCGAACACGGTGTTTCGCGTACGGCGGCATCGGGCGCGGGCGAGCGCGGCCGCCGTCGCCACGCTCACTCGCTCCGGTCCTTCGCTGGCCCGATCGGCCAGCGCGTGAGGTAGTGCGGGGTGTAGCCGTAGTCTTGCTTCGGCACCGGCTCGCCGGCGACCCGAATGATCGGGACGACCCCGCTCCACACGTCGGTGGGATCGTTGGCCTCGGGCCGGGCCGCGCCACCGCTGCGTTGCTTGACCGAGAACGTCTCGATGGCCATCGCCACCAGGGCCGTCGCGCCCAGCTCCTTGGGATCACCCGGGCGCGCTTCACTGGTACGCCCCGGCACCATGAACTCGACCAATTGATCGAGGGCCCGGGCCTTTTCTTCCGGGTCCTCGATCGAATGCGCCCGCCCGAAGACCACCACAGAGCGATAGTTCGCCGAGTGGTGGAATGTCGACGGGGCAAGTACGAGGCCGTCGAGGTGACTGACGCTCACGCAGGCCGGTACGCCCTCGGCAAGACGAGCGAGCAGGCGCGAGGCGATGCCGCCATGCAGGAGCAGGCGATCGCCGTCACGGGCGTAGAGCATGGGGATGACGGTGGGCTGGCCATCCTCGACAAAGCCCACGTGGGCCATCAGCCCCGCATCCAGCACCTCGTAGGCCGAGGCGTGATCGTAGCGGCCGCGCTCCTTGCGTTGGCGAACGGTGTGACTGACCGGCATGGATGTTCCTCCGCAGTTGATTCCGCGCTTCGGGCACGGCCGCTACACTAGGGCGTCAGCGGATCGATCCATAGATCCATTTTCTGTCGTATCGATAGGGCCAATTTGATGCTCATCCGGCTCACGGGCGACGCCCCGGCCTTCCACGAGATCCATGCCCAGCTGCGCTCCGCTGTCCTGGAGGGACGCCTGAGGCCCGGGACGCGCCTGCCCGCCAGCCGCCGGCTCGCGCGCGAGCTGGGGGTGGCCCGCATCACAGTGGTCCAGGCGTACGATCAGCTCATCGCCGAGGGTTATCTGGAGGCGCGCCGCGGTGCCGGCACCTGGGTGGCCACCGACTTGCACGACGTCATCGACCGACGCCCCCGTCCCGGCGACGGCCCGGCCCCGCGGTTGTCGGCGTACGCCGCGCGGGCGGCGGCCGCTGCCCCGGCCGGAAAGCCCCTCTCGGCCCCCGCACCGCGCTGGGACTTCCAGTACGGCCACCCCGAGGTGCCGGGCCAGCTCTCGGCGGATTGGCGCCGGGCCGCGCGCCGGGCGGCCCGGGCGCGGCCGACTGGTTACCCGGACCCGCAGGGCGAGCCCGGGCTGCGCGAATGCCTGGCGGCGTATCTGCGCGATCACCGTGGCATCCTCGCGGACCCGCGCCGGATCATGGTCGTCGGCGGCACCCAGCAGGCACTGGAGCTGATCGGGCGCTGCGCACTGGACCCGGGCGACGGCGTCGTTCTGGAGGAGCCCCACTACCAGGGCGCGCGCCACGCCTTCCGTGCACTCGGTGCGCGCCTCGAGCCGATCGCGGTCGACGGGGACGGCCTGCGCACCGACGACTTGCCCCGCACTTCGGCGCAGGGCACCGCGGCGCCCAAGCTCGCCTACGTCACACCATCCCACCAGTTTCCGCTCGGCGGCGTACTCCCGGCGGCGCGTCGGTTGGCCCTGCTCGAGTGGGCGCAAGAGCGCGGCGCGTTCGTGATCGAGGACGACTACGACAGCGAATACCGCCACGCGGGCCCACCCCTGCAAACGCTGCACGCGCTGGATCGCTCCGGCCGCGTGCTCTACGTGGGCACGCTCTCGAAGGTGTTGTTCCCGGGCCTTCGCCTGGGCTACATCGTGCTGCCGCCCGCATGGGTCGAGCCGATGCGCCATATGAAGTGGCTCGCCGATCGCGGCACCAGCGCCCAGGAGCAGCTCGCCCTGACCGAGCTCTTCCGCACCGGGGCGTTCCGCCGCCACAGCGACACCGCAGCCCGGCGCCTGGCGCATCGGCGCCACGTCCTCGTCCGCGCGCTGGAACGGCGCTTCGGCGAGCGCCTGGAGATCCTGGGCACCCACACCGGCATGCACATCAGCGTGCGCTCGGGAGGGCACACCGGCCGGGCGAGCCGTCGCCTGGTGGAAGCTGCGCGTCGGCGCGGGGCCGGCGTCTACACGACCGACGCCTACTATGCGGGCACACCGCCCGATCACCTGGAGCTCCTGCTCGGCTACGCCGCTGTGGCGCCGGCGGCCATCCGGGCCGGGATCAAGCAGTTGCGACACGCGATGGATGAAACCGGTATCGCATGACCAAGCGCGAACGGCCATTGCGCTGCGGCGTTGGTCCGGGGTAGCCCCTGCACCACGCATCCGCGCGCAGCGTCGTACGCGAACGGCCCCAGTGGGTGGATTGGACTAGAGCCGGCCATGAGCAGCGCAGCGGAGACCAAGGTGTGCCGGGTCTGCGGCCGGCGCTTCGCATGGCGCGCGAAGTGGGCCCGGGACTGGCCGAACGTGCGCCACTGCTCACGCCGTTGTCGCGGCCGGGGCCTACGCCGCGTCGATCGTGCGCTCGAGACCGCCATCGAGGACCTACTGGCCAATCGCGGCGGCATCACCATTTGTCCCAGCGAGGCGGCCAAGCGCGTCGACCCGGACGCTTGGCGCACGCTCATGGAGCCCGCCCGCATGGCCGCGCGTCGCCTCTACCACCAGGGGCGGGTCCGCATCCTCCAGCGCGGTAAGCCCGTCGATCCCGACCACATGAAGGGACCCATCCGTTTGGCCCCCATCGCCGCCTGATCCGGGCCAAAGCCGCATCGCCGCTCTCCAAAACCATAGCAACCCGAATCATGGGCCGGTTTTGGTGGCCCGC
>CAYUKN010000019.1:0-29713 GCA_964445325.1 uncultured Ectothiorhodospiraceae bacterium | reverse complement strand
TTGAACTACGGCCGCGTGGTCGCCACATCCTACGGTGGTCGGATCGGCGTGGCAACAAGACCGCGGGCCGGTGCGGGCCAGCCCTTGGGTGCCCGTGTAGAATGGCGATTCCCTCGGTCGAGATCGCCGCATGCTTGTACGCGTCAACGGTGAGGACTATCAGCTGCCCGAGGCGCTGACCGTGGGCGAGCTGGTCGAGCGCGTCGGCCTGGCCGATCAGCGGATCGCGTTGGAGGTCAACCGCGAGATCGTCCCGCGCAGCGAATACGCCACCACCAAGCTCCACGAAGGCGACCGCGTCGAGATCGTGCGCGCCATCGGCGGCGGTTGATCCCGATGGCGGCCCGCGCAAATGAGGAGAACCCTATGCTGCAAGCCGCCACCGCAGCCCACGACGACGCCCTGGTCGTCGGCGAGCGTGTGTTCGGCTCGCGCCTGCTGGTCGGCACGGGCAAGTACCGCGACCTCGAGCAAACGCATGCGGCCATCGAGGCCAGCGCCAGCGAGCTCGTCACCGTGGCGATCCGGCGCTCCAACATCGGCCAGAATCCGGATGAGCCCAATCTGCTCGATGCCCTGCCGCGCGAGCGTGTGACCGTGCTGCCCAATACCGCCGGCTGCTACACCGCCGAGGACGCCGTTCGCACGTGCAAGCTGGCTCGCGAGCTCCTCGATGGCCACAACCTGGTCAAGCTCGAGGTCATCGGTGACGCCAAGACGCTGTTCCCGGATGTGCCGGCCACGCTGGAGGCCACCGAGGCGCTCGCGCGCGACGGCTTCGAGGTCATGGTCTATACCAGCGACGACCCCGTGATGGCACGGCGTATGGAGGACGCCGGTGCGGTCGCGGTGATGCCCCTGGCCGCGCCCATCGGCTCGGGCCTCGGCATCCAGAACAAATTCAACATCCTCGAGATCCTGGACAACGCCAGTGTGCCCGTGCTGGTCGACGCGGGCGTGGGCACGGCGAGCGACGCCACCATCGCGATGGAGCTCGGCTGCGACGGCGTGCTGATGAACACGGCGATCGCCGAGGCCGATGATCCCGTGCTGATGGCGCACGCCATGCGCGAGGGCGTCACCGCGGGGCGGCGCGCCTTCCGCGCCGGGCGCATGCCGCGGCGACGCCACGCCAGTGCTTCGTCGCCGCTGGACGGGACGTTCTTCTGAGCACGTCGATGGCCGAGGCCCCGGGCGAGACAACACAGCGCCATCGACCGGTCCGCAGCTTCGTGCTGCGCGAGGGCCGATTGACCGTTGGCCAACAGCGCGCTCTCGCCGAGCTTTGGCCACACTACGGCATCGACCGCCCCAGCCGCCGCGAGACCATCGACTGGTCGGCGGCATTCGGCCGTCGTGCCCCGCTCTGGCTCGAGATCGGCTTCGGCAACGGCGACGCCCTGCGCGAGATCGCCGCGCTGCACCCGCAGGTCAATTGCCTCGGGATCGAGGTGCACCGCCCCGGCGTGGGCCACCTGCTGCAGGGACTCGTCCAGGACGGGCTCGACAACGTGCGCGTGATGTGCAGCGACGCGGCCGAGGTATTGCGCGAGCACGTCGCTGAAGCGACCTTTGAACGCGTGCTGGTTTTCTTCCCCGACCCGTGGCCCAAGAAGCGCCATCACAAGCGCCGCCTGATCCAGCCCGCGGTGGCCGCTGAGCTCGCCCGCGTTATCGCCCCGGGCGGTCATTTGCATCTGGCCACCGACTGGCCCGATTACGCCGAGCACATGGATGCGGTGCTCGAGGCCGAGCCCGGATTCGCCAACGCCGCCGACGGCTGGGCGGTGCGCCCCGCGTACCGCCCGCGCACGCGCTTCGAGGCGCGTGGCGAGGGCAAGGGCCATCCCGTTTTCGATTTGATCTACCGGCGTCGGTGACGCCACCCGCGTCCGCCGCGCTATCATCGCCGAGGATGTCGCACAGGCCCGCGGAGACCTCATGTCCGTGCAACACCCCATCGTCGCCGTCACGGGCTCGTCGGGCGCGGGCACCTCGACGGTGCGCAACGCCTTCGAGGCGATCTTCCGCCGTCAGGGGACCACGCCGGTCTACGTCCAGGGCGACGCCTTCCACCGCTATTCGCGTGCGGAGATGGCCGAGGCCATCCGCGAGGCCCAGGCCGAGGGCCGCGCGCTGTCGCACTTCGGCCCCGAGGGCAATCTGTTCGACGAGCTCGAGGCGCTCTTTCGCGAGTACTCGACTACGGGTCGCGGCTGGCGGCGCCAGTATCTGCACAATGCCGAGGAGGTCGCCGAATACGGGGGCAGCGTCGACGAGGGCGAATTCACCCCCTGGGAGCGTCTGCCCGAGGGCAGCGACATCCTCTTCTACGAGGGGCTGCACGGCGGTGTGGTGGCCGAAGGCATCGACGTGGCCCGCTACGTCGACTTCCTGGTCGGCGTCACGCCGATCGTCAATCTGGAATGGATCCAGAAGATCCACCGCGACGCGAATGCCCGCGGCTATCGCGCCGACGACTCGGTGGACACCATCAAGCGCCGCATGGACGACTACGTCGAGTACATCACCCCGCAGTTCTCGCGCACCGACATCAACTTCCAGCGTGTGCCACTGGTGGACACCTCCAACCCGTTCGTCGCGCGCGAGGTGCCCACACCCGACGAAAGCCTGGTGGTCATCCGCTTCGGCGATGCCATGAAGCGCAGCGTCGACTTCCCCTACATGTTGCAAATGATCGCGGGCGCGTGGATGTCGCGCCCCAACACGATCGTCATCCCCGGCGGCAAGCTGGGCTTCGCCATGGAGATCATCCTCACGCCATTCATCGAGCGCCTGATCCGGGGCGAGCGCATCCGCGACTGAACACGAGCCAACGATCTGGGAGAGACCCGATGCAGTACCGCCAGCTCGGCCATACCAACGAGCGCGTGAGCACCCTGTGCCTGGGCACGATGACCTGGGGCGAGCAGAACACCGAGGCCGAGGCCCACGATCAACTCGACCTTGCCCTCGAGCACGGCGTCAATTTCATCGACACGGCCGAGATGTATCCGGTGCCCCCGCGTGCCGAGACCCATGGCCTGACCGAGCGCTACATCGGCACCTGGCTGGCCAAGCGCAGCGACCGCGAGCGCTTGCTTGTCGCGACCAAGGTCTCCGGTCCGTCGAGCAACATGGATTGGATCCGCGGCGGGCCCAAGCTCACCCCGCGCCACATCCGGGACGCCCTGCACGAGAGCCTCGTGCGGCTACAGACCGACTACGTCGACCTCTACCAGATCCACTGGCCCGCCCGATCGGCCAACTACTTCGGGCGTCTGGGCTACGAGCCCGACGACGATCCCAGCGCCCTCGAGGGCAT
Source organism: uncultured Ectothiorhodospiraceae bacterium (assembly GCA_964445325.1). GTDB lineage: Bacteria > Pseudomonadota > Gammaproteobacteria > XJ16 > Halofilaceae > Halofilum. The sequence continues at coordinate 26,388 of CAYUKN010000019.1, read as the reverse complement.
CGAGGAGACGCTGGATACCCTCGCGCAGCTCGTCGAGGAGGGCCGCGTGCGCTACATCGGGGTCTCCAACGAGACCCCCTGGGGCGTGATGCAGTTCCTCCGCCTGGCCGAGGACAAGGGCTTGCCGCGGATCGTCTCGATCCAGAACCCCTACAGCCTGCTCAACCGGACCTTCGAGGTCGGGCTGGCGGAGATCGCCCACCGCGAGCGCGCCGGCCTGCTGGCGTATTCGCCGCTGGCGTTCGGCATGCTCACGGGCAAATACCGCGACGGCGCCCGCCCGGCGGGGGCACGCCTGACGTCGTTCCCGGCATTCACGCGCTACACGCGCGCCGAGGCAGTGGCCGCGACCGACTCGTACGCGGACCTCGCGCACCAGCACGGCCTGTCGCCGGCGCAACTGGCGCTGGCCTTCGTCAACCGCCGGCCGTTCGTCACGAGCAACATCATTGGTGCAACCACGCGGGCGCAGCTCGAGGAGAACCTCGCCAGCGCCGAGGTGCGCCTCGACGACGAGATCCTCGAGGCCATCGACACCATCCACCGCCGCTGCCCCAATCCGGCGCCGTAGCGAGGCGTGTCGAGCACCACGAATGGACACGAAGGGCCGGCGCCGTGCGAGCGACTGCCATTGCGGGCTTCGATGGCCGGCGAGCGATAGCAGGCGCCGAGTTAGCGCTTCACGCCCTCTCGATCGTCGGAGTGCAGCGCAGCCCCCGAGCCGGGGAGCTCGGCCATGCGGGCCTCGATCCAGGTGCGCGCGGCCTCATTGAGCTCCTCGGGTGAGCGAGCCCCGGGCTCGATGGGCTCGCCCACGACGACATCGACGACGCCGGCGCGCGGCACGCGCGTGTCGCGTGACCAAAACTCGCCCGCGTTGTGGGCGATCGGCACGATGGGGGTGCCCGTGTCGGCCGCCAGTATGGCCCCGCCGGCCCGGTAGCGCGCGGTCTCGCCGGGGTGAACGCGCGTGCCCTCGGGGAAGATCATCACACTGCGTCCCGACTCCAGCTGATCGCGGCCCTGCAGGCGCAGCTGGTCGACGGCGGTACGCCCCGCCGAGCGGTCGATGGCGATGGGCCGCAGCGCGGCCAACCCCCAGCCGAAGAACGGCACGCGCAGCAGCTCGCGCTTGAGCACGTGGACGTGCTCGGGCAGCAGCACGACCAGCGCCATCGTCTCCCAGATGGACTGGTGCTTGGCGAGGAACACCACGGCGTGGTCAGGGATCGCCTCGCGCCCGCGGATACGCCAGGACAGGCCGCAGAGCCAGCGCGCGGCCTGGATGTTGATCCAGCACCACCAGTAGCCGAAGCGGTAAGCACGCCGCGACGGCAGGAACCAGCCGATGATGCCCGCGGCGATCCCGATCGCGATGGTGCTGGCGGCGAACACGAGCCAGAACGCGCTCGCGCGCACGATCTGGGCCCAGGAGGGGGCTTCGCGTTGCTTGTCCGTGTTATTCGACGGCGTCATCGCAGGCGGCGAGCCAGTGGTCCGCGAACGCGGCGAGGTCATCGTAGACGCTGACGTCGGCGAGCGTCTCCATTGTCGCCAGCGTATCGCAGCCGCGGCCCGTGCGCACCAGCACGGGCCGGGCGCCGGCCGCACGGGCCGCGGCGATATCGCTGCCGGAGTCGCCCACATAGGGCACGCCTTCGAGGGCGACATCGAGGCGCCGCGCGATGGCCTGGAGCATCCCCGGGCCGGGCTTGCGCATGGGATCGCTCGAGTCGGGCCCGTGCGGTGAGTAGACGATCGGCTCGATGCGGGCGCCCATGGAGGCCAGCTGTGCGTTCATGTGGGCGTGGATGGCGTCGAGGGTGGCCGCGTCGAACAGGCCGCGCGCGATACCCGATTGATTGGTGGCCAAGGCCACGGTGAAGCCCGCTCGGTGGAGCCGGGCGACGGCCTCGAGGCTGCCCGGTAGCGGGCACCACTCGGCGACCGACTTGATGTGGTCGTCCGAGTCGGCGTTGATCACGCCGTCGCGATCGAGGATCACCAAACCGGGGGTCATGGTTGAGCAGTCGCCCGCGCGCTGACAGCGGCTAGCCTTCCGAGTGCAACTGGGACAGATCGGCGATCTGGCCGAACAGTTCACGCGCGTTCTCGAGCAGCGCGATCCGGTTGGTGCGCAGGCGCTCGTCGTCGCTCATGACCATCACGTCCTCGAAGAAGCGGTCGAGCGGCTGGGCCAGCTGCGCCAGATAACCCAACGCCTGCTGGTAATCGCGCTGGGCCGCCGCGGCGGGTACGGCCTGAGCCAGCTCATCGAGCTGCTTCGCCAGATCGTATTCCGCGCCGCCATCCAGCAGGTCACGCAATAGCGGCTGGCCCGCGTGCCCCGACTTGCGCAGGATGTTGCGGATGCGCTTGTTGGCCTCGACCAGCGAGGCGGCCTCGGGGCGCTCGCGGAAAGCCTTGAGCGCGCGCATGCGGGCATCGAAGTCGAGCGGACGCTTGGGCGCGCATGCCGCCACCGCCGCGAATAGATCGCCGGCGAAGCCCTGGCTGGTGTAGTACACGCGCAGGCGCTCGAGCATGAAATCGCGTACCTCGGCCACCACCTCGCTCGCGCCCACGGCGTCGTCGTAGGCGCGGGCCGCAGTCGCCAGCGCGGCCTCGAGATCGAGGTCCAGCCTGCCCTCGATCAGGATGCGCAACGCCCCGAGCGCGGCTCGGCGCAGCGCGAATGGATCCTTGTCGCCGGTCGGGCCCTGGCCCACCGCGAAGATGCCGACCAAGACGTCGACGCGGTCGGCCAGCGCCAGCGCCAAGCCCTCGGCGCTGCCGGGCAGGTCATCGCCGGCGAACGCGGGGCGGTAGTGGTCCGTAATCGCCCGGCTGACGGCATCGCTGTAGCCCTCGTGGCCGGCATAGTAGCCCCCCATGATCCCCTGGAGCTCGGGGAACTCGCCGACCATCTCCGTCAGCAGATCGCACTTGGCCAGCCAGCCGGCGTGGTGCACGGCTTCGGGACCGGCGCCGACGTCGTCGGCGAGCGCGGCGGCTGTGGTAGCGATCCGCGCGCTGCGGTCGTATAGCGTGCCCAGGCGGCGCTGGAATACCATCGCCGCAAGCCCATCGAGGCGGTCCGCCAGGGCCTGCTTGCGGTCCTGCTGCCAGAAGAACTCGGCATCGGCGAGGCGCGGCTCGATCACGCGCTCGTTGCCCGCGCGCACCGTCTCGGGATCGGCGCTAGCGATGTTGGCCACGGTCACGAACGCGGGCAACAGGGCCCCATCGCCGGCGCGCACGGGGAAGTACTTCTGGTGGTCCTTCATCACGGCCACCAGGGCCTCGGTCGGCACGTCGAGGAAGCGCCGGTCGAAGCGCCCGGCCAGTGCCACGGGCCACTCCACCAGCGAGGTCACGTCGTCGAGGAGCTCGTCGTCGACGTCGGCGCTGCCGGCGGCCTCGCTCGCCGTGGCGAGCACCTGCTCGTGGATGCGCCGGCGGCGCTCGTCGAAGCCGGCGACGACCCAGCCCGGATCGAACAAGCGGGCCTCGTAGTGCCCGGGGGCGTCGAGCTCGATCGGCGCCGGGTGGTGGAAGCGGTGACCGCGGGTCTCGCGGCCGGCGGCCACACCCATGACGTTGGCCGCGACCGCCTCCTCGCCCCACAGCAGCGTCACCCAGTGGACCGGGCGCGGGAAGGTGACATCGGGCGCGCTCCAGCGCATGCGCTTGCGCGCCGGGATCGCGCGCGCAGCCGCATCCACCAGGCCGGGCAGCAGGTCGGCCGTCGCCTGACCCTGGCGGTGCTCGGTGAAGAACAGATACGCCGCCTTGGCCAGGCTGCGGCGCTCGAGCGCGTCGACATCGACGCCATGGCGGGCGGCGAAGCCGGTCGCCGCCTTGGTGGGCGCGCCGTCGCTGTCGAATGCCGCCGAGACCGGCGGGCCCCGGTGCTCGATGGTTTCGTCGGCCTGAGCGGCGGCGACACCACGCACGCGCACCGCCAGCCGCCGCGGCGCGGCGAACCACTCAACGCGGTCGTGACCGAGGGCGTGATCGGCGAGGCGCTGCTCGAGCGTGCGGGCGAAGCCCGCGCCCAGCGCCTTGAGCTCGCTCGCGGGTAGCTCCTCCGTGCCCAGCTCGACCAGCAGATCGCGCGTGTCGTCAGCCATGGGCGGCCTCCGCGTCGGCGCCCGCGCACAGCGGGAAGCCCAGGGCCTCGCGCTTGGCGTAGTAGGCCTGAGCGACGCCGCGGGCGAGCTCGCGGATGCGCAGGATGTAGCGCTGGCGCTCGGTCACGGAGATCGCCGCACGCGCATCGAGCAGATTGAACGTGTGCGAGGCCTTGAGGGTCTGCTCGTAGGCGGGCAGCGGGAGCGCATGCTCGCGCTCGAGCAAGCGCTTGGCCTCGGCCTCGCAGGCATCGAACCACTGGAACAAAGCGGCCGTATCGGCGAGCTCGAAATTGTAGATCGATTGCTCGACCTCGTTCTGGTGGAAGACATCACCGTAGCGCACGGTCCCTTGTGGGCCCTGGGTCCAGACGAGGTCGTAGACATTCTCCACGCCCTGCAGATACATCGCGATGCGCTCGAGCCCGTAAGCGATCTCACCCGAGACCGCGTCGACGTCGAGACCGCCCACCTGCTGGAAATAGGTGAACTGCGTGATCTCCATGCCGTTGAGCCAGACCTCCCAGCCCAGGCCCCAGGCGCCCAGTGTGGGCGATTCCCAGTCGTCCTCGACGAAGCGGATGTCGTGGACCAACGGGTCCAGCCCCAGCGCCGCGAGCGAGCCCAGGTAGACGTCCTGGATGTCGAGCGGCGCCGGCTTGACAAGCACTTGGAACTGGAAGTGCTGCTGCAAGCGGTTCGGGTTCTCGCCGTAGCGCCCATCGGTGGGCCGCCGCGAGGCCTGGACGTGGGCCGCGCGCCAGGGCTCGGGCCCGAGCGCGCGCAGGAACGTCGACGGATGGAACGTGCCCGCACCCACCTCCATGTCGTAGGGCTGCATCAGCACGCAGCCCTGCTCCACCCAGTAGTTCTGCAGCGCCAGGATGAGCGCCTGGAAGGTCTGCGGCGTGGCTCTGGCTTGCACGGACAAGGCTCGGCCCAAGTTGGTCGCGCGAGAGAAGGCCGCGAGTATAGCGATGAGCGGGCACCGACGCAGCCCGTGGCGCGCGGCCCCGGCCGTTGGGCCGCGACACCGAGTCGCCACTGACACGCGTCATGCGAGACGCTTACACTTGCGTGCTCGCCACGCGCGCCGGGGACGGCCAACCCATGACCGCACCATCGCCGCATCACTCGGTCGGCAAGGCTCGCCTGGCGCCCCCCGAGCGTGGTGCCGGCCAGGGCAATGGGGGCGGGGCGTGACCCCTGACACGGGGGGCGGCGCCATCGACGGCTTCGCATCGGCGGCGCGCTACCGCGCGACCTGGCGCGCCACCTGGGTCGGCATCGGTGCCAATCTGGCGCTCGCGATCACCAAGGTCGCCTCGGGCATCTGGGGCCAATCGCAGGCTCTGGTCGCCGATGGCGTCCATTCGATCTCGGATCTCGCCAGCGATGCCGTGGTCCTGTTGGCGGCCCACCACGCCGCATTCGAGGCCGACGCCAACCACCCCTACGGCCACGGCCGCATCGAGACCGCGGCCACGGTGGTCGTCGGTATCCTGCTGCTGGGCACCGCGGCCCTGATCGGCCACAACGCGCTCGAGTCACTGACCGCCGACCCCGCGATCCCCGTGGCACTCACGCTCGCAGTTGCGCTCGCGGCGGTGATCGCCAAAGAGGCCGTTTTCCGCTACACGCGGCGCATCGCCCAACGCATCGACTCGCGCCTGCTCGAGGCGAACGCGTGGCACCACCGCTCCGACGCGCTGTCGTCGATCGTTGTGGCGATCGGCATCGGCGGCGCCCTCGGCGGCTGGGTCATCCTGGACGCGATCGCCGCCATCGTGGTGGCGCTGATGATCGTCAAGGTCGCCTGGGACCTCATCCACCAGAGCCTGCGCGAGCTCGTCGACACGGGCGTGGGCGAGAGCGAGCGCGCGCGCCTGCGCGAGGCGGCGCGCGCGGTCGATGGTGTGCGCCACGTGCACACGCTGCGCTCGCGCTGGATGGGCGCGCGGGTGCTGCTGGACCTGCACATCCAGGTGGGCCCGCGCATCAGTGTCTCCGAGGGCCATCGCATCGCCGAGGCGGTGGCGGCGCGACTGCGCGCGCAGCAGCCCCGCCTGGGCGACGTGCTGGTGCACGTCGACCCCGAGGACGACACCGAGGGCGGCCCGTCGAATGCGCTGCCCCTGCGGACCGAGCTGGTCGGGCGCTTGTGGCACCGCTGGACCGGGCTGGCCGCATTGACCCGGATCGAGGATCTGACGCTGCACTACCTCGGCGGCCGCGTCCACGTACGCCTGACCCTGGCGCCGGCGCCGAGCGGCACGGACGCGGCCGCGGAGGCGCACGCGCTGCGCGAGGCCACGACGCCGGATCCGGCCATCGGCTCCGTCACGATTCTTGAGCGCCGCGCACCAATGTAGTGCAATACCGCCCTCCAACTGCCCCAAAACAGGGCAAATCGCTCAGGCGTAGCGTCATAAGTCCCTGAAAAAAGGGGATACTTCTCATTGCACGGCTGTGGCACGCTTCCTGCTCCCCACGGCGTCGCGTGTCGACCAATGACCCAATACCCCGACCGACACCAGGAGTTGATCCATGTCCGCGAGCGATATCGTTAACAAAATCAAGCAGGAAGGCATCCAGTTCGTCGACCTGCGCTTCACCGACACCCGGGGTAAGGAGATGCACGTCTCTCTGCCCGCCAGCAAGGTCGACGAGGAGGAGCTCGAGGGCGGCAAGATGTTCGACGGCTCGTCCATCCAGGGCTGGAAGGGCATCCAGGAGTCCGACATGAAGCTGGCGCCCGACCCCAGCACCGCTTTCGTCGACCCCTTCACCGACGAGCCCTCGCTCAACATCCGCTGCAACATCGTCGAGCCCACGACGATGCAGGGCTACGAGCGCGACCCGCGCTCGATCGCCGAGCGTGCCCAGACCTACATGAAGTCGACCGGCATCGCCGACACGGCGCTGTTCGGCCCCGAGCCGGAGTTCTTCGTGCTCGACGACGTGCGCTGGGGCGCCGACATCTCGGGCGCGTTCTACAAGGTCGATTCCGAGGAGTCCTCGTGGAACGCCGAGAAGATCTACGAGGACGGCAATATCGGCCACCGGCCCTCGGTGAAGGGCGGCTACTTCCCCGTACCGCCGGTCGACTCGCTACACGACCTGCGCGGCCAGATGTGCCTGACGCTGGAGGAGGTCGGCCTGGTACCCGAGGTGCACCACCACGAGGTGGCCACCGGCGGCCAGTGCGAGATCGGCACCAAGTTCAACGAGCTCACGCAAAAGGCCGACGAGCTCCAGATCCTCAAGTACGTGGTCATGAACGTCGCCCACGCATTCGGCAAGACAGCGACGTTCATGCCCAAACCATTGGTGGGTGACAACGGCAGCGGCATGCACATCCACCAATCGCTGTCGAAGGACGGCCAGAATCTGTTCGCCGGCGATGGCTACGGCGGGCTGTCCGAGACCGCGCTGCACTACATCGGCGGCATCATCAAGCATGCCAAGGCCCTGAACGCGTTCACCAACGGCTCGACCAACAGCTACAAGCGGCTCGTGCCCGGCTTCGAGGCGCCCGTACTGCTGGCGTACTCGGCACGCAACCGTTCCGCCTCGATCCGTGTGCCGTTCGAGTCGTCGTCGAAGTCCAAGCGCGTCGAGGTGCGCTTCCCCGACTCCTCGGGCAATCCCTATCTCAGCTTCGCATCACTGCTGATGGCAGGCCTGGACGGGATCCAGAACAAGATCCATCCGGGCGATGCCATGGACAAGGATCTCTACGACCTGCCACCGGAGGAGGAGAAGGGCATCCCGCATGTGGCGGCCTCGCTCGAGGAGGCGCTGGATGCGCTGGACAACGATCGCGAGTTCCTGAAGCAGGGTGGCGTGTTCACCGACGACGCCATCGACGCCTACATCGAGCTCAAGATGGAGGAAGTCACGCGGCTGCGCATGACTACCCATCCGGTCGAGTTCGACATGTACTACAGCGCGTAGGCACTGGTCTGGGCCACGCCCCCGGTTCGCTGGGGGCGTGAGCCGGCTCGAATTGCTATGATGTCGTCCATGCGCCAGTTCATCCCGCTCCTGCTCGCTGTATTGCTCTCGGCGGTCGCCACGGCCGGTGACGAGATCTATCGCACCACCGATGAGGACGGCAACGTCGTCTATACCAACGAGCCGCCCAGCGACGACGCCGAGCCGGTCGATCTGGAGCCGCTGACGACGGTGCCGCCCGGCGAGGAGATCCCGGACGAGAACGCCGCCGACAACGACGGCGACAGCGCGGCCGACGAGGACGCCTCGCCGCGCTATCAAGGCCTCGAGATGACCTATCCACCGCACGACCAGACGGTGCGCCACAACGGCGGCCTGGTCCCATTCCGGGTCCAGGTCCTGCCCGAGGGCACGCAGCTGGCCGAGGGTCACAAGATCCAGGTCTTGCTCGACGGCGAGGTCAGCGGGAGCGCGCGCAGCCGCCAGATCAGCGTGAGCGCGGTGAGCCGGGGGCCACACACCGCCAAGGCCCGTATCGTCGATAGCACGGGTGCGGCGATCACCACCTCCGAGCCCACCGAGTTCTACCTGTTGCGCGCCGCCGTGGGCGACCAGGCGCAGTAGCACGCCTTTGACCATGCCTCGCGCCGCTCGAGGGCCGCTGGCCCGCGGGGAGCGATCCGAGATGACCTTGCCGATGTCGGCGGATGCGGCGCCCGGCGACGCCCCCGATGGGCTCGCCGATGCCCTCACCGTAGCCGTCTGCGTCCTCGATGCGGATACCACGGTGCACTATCTCAACGCGGCCGCCGAGGCCTTGTTCGGCGCGGGCCGGCGCCAGCTCGAGGGCCAGGCGTTGGCGCATGCGGTCGCCATCGATGGCCAGTGGCTGGAGCGGGTAGGGCCCGCAATCGCCAGCGACGAGGCCTTCACGGTGCGTGAGCTGCGGATAACGCCGCGCTATGCCAACGAGCAGCGCCTGATCGATGCCACGGTGACGCCCTGGCGACGCCGCCACGGACCGGGGTTTGCAGTGGTCGAGCTGGTGCCGGTGGATCGCCACTTGCGCATCGCGCGCGAGGCCTCGCTCGAGGCCCAGGAGGCGGCCAACCGGCACTTGCTACGCGGTGTCGCCCACGAGGTCCGCAACCCGCTGGCGGGCTTGCGCGGTGCCGCCCAGTTGCTCGCCCAGGAGGCCAGCGGGCCCAGCGTCGATGAGTACACCGAGGTCATCGTCAACGAGGTCGACCGTCTGCAGGCGTTGGTCGAGCGCATGGTCGGGCCCGTACGCACCCCGAAGCGGGATCGACTCAACCTCCACGAGATCACCGAGCACGTGCTCTCGCTGCTGCGCGGGCAGGCCCCGCCCGGTGTGACGCTGACGACCGCCTACGATCCGAGCATTCCGGAGCTCGCTGCGGATCGCGACCAGCTCATCCAGGCACTGCTGAATCTGGGGCGTAACGCGGTCGAGGCCGTCGGCGCCGAGGGGACGGTCACGCTGCGCACCTATACCCTGCGCCAGTTCACCGTGCGCCACGTACGCCATCGCCTGGTGGCGGTCGTGGCGGTCGAGGACGATGGCCCGGGCATACCGAGTGAGCTGGTCGAGAGCTTGTTCCAGCCCATGGTGACCGGCCGCGCCGAGGGCACGGGCCTCGGCCTGACCATCGCCCAGTCCCTGATCGCTCGCCATCGCGGCCTCATCGAGTGCGAGCGTACCGACCACGGCAGCGTGTTCCGCATGCTCTTGCCGTTGGAGTGGGGTGATGACGCAAGCTGAGCAGGTCTGGGTGATCGACGACGACCCTTCGACGCGCTGGGTGCTCGAGCGTGCCCTGGGGCGCGCCGGTATGTCGGTGTCGGCCTTCGGTGACGGCGATAGCGCCCTGGCCCGCCTGGCGCGGGATGCGCCCGACGTGGTCCTCACCGATGTGCGCATGCCCGGCACCGACGGCTTGGCGGTCGCCGACCGCATCCGCCGCGACCGCCCGGCACTGCCGGTGGTCGTGATGACCGCGCATTCCGACCTCGACACGACCGTGGCCGCCTACGAGGGCGGCGCGTTCGAGTACCTGCCCAAGCCGTTCGATTTGGACGAGGTGGTGTCGGTCGTGCGCCGGGCCATCGATAGCCAGACGCCCGGCGCCGACGACAGCGCCGAGGCGCCGGAGGGCGGCCACGGCCAGCTCATCGGCCAAGCGCCCGCTATGCAGACCCTGTTCCGAACCATCGGCCGCCTTGCGCGGGCACCCATTACGGTGTTGATCACGGGGGAATCGGGCACGGGCAAGGAGCTGGTCGCGCAGGCCCTGCATCGCCACAGCCCGCGCTCCCAGGGGCCCTTCGTCGGTCTCAACGTGGCGGCCATCCCGCCCGAGCTGCTCGAGTCCGAGCTGTTCGGCCACGAGCGCGGTGCCTTCACCGGCGCCGACAGCCGGCGCCAGGGCCGCTTCGAGCAGGCCCACGGGGGCACGTTGTTCCTCGACGAGATCGGCGACATGCCCGCCGCGCTCCAGACGCGGCTGTTGCGGGTGCTCTCCGAGGGACGGTTCTATCGGGTGGGCGGATCGCAGGCGGTGCGCATCGATGTACGCATCCTCGCGGCGACCCATCAGGACCTCGAGGCCCGAGTTGCACGCGGCGATTTCCGCGAGGACCTGTTCCACCGGTTGAACGTCGTGCGCGTGCCCGTGCCCGCGCTGCGCGAGCGGCCCGAGGACATCCCGCTTCTGGCGAGCCATTTCCTCGAGCGCGCAGCACGCGAGCTGGGCATGGGGCGCAAGCACCTGGCGCCGGAGGTGGCCGAGCGCCTGGCGACGCTCGAGTGGCCCGGCAACGTACGCGAGCTGGAGAATCTGTGCCGGTGGCTCACGGTCATGGCCGCGGGCAACACGGTCCATTTGGCCGACCTACCCCCCGAACTCAGCGGCACGGGGTCGCCCGGCGCGGGCGCCGATTGGGAGGGCGCCCTCAAACAGTGGGCACGTCAGGCATTCGCCGCGGGCGAGGCGGATGTCGCGGTCGAGGCACAGCGCCGCGTGGAGCGCCAGCTGGTCGAGCAGGCCCTCCAGCAGACGGGCGGCCACCGCCAGGAGGCGGCCCGCTTGCTCGGCTGGGGCCGCAACACACTCACCCGCAAGATCCAGGCGCTGGGGCTCGACACCGCTGACTAGGGCCTGTTACCAGCCCGGCTGGCCACCGCGTTGCGGCCCCCCGATGTAGGAGGCTGTCCCACTAGTGCGCCCTCAGTGCAGGGCATCCGGGTAGGTGCCCCGCAGCCGCTCCAGGACAGCGCCCGGATCGGGCGCGCCGACCCGTTTTGCGAGACCATCCGGTGTGCCCGTAGCCAGGATCCGCCCGCCGTCGACCACGGCGATGCGGTCGGCGAGGGCCGCGGCGTCGGCCGCCACCTCGGTGGTGAAGAGCAGCGTCGCCCCACCGCCGGGGTGCGCGCCCAGCGCATCGCGCAAGCGCGGTCGCGCCGCGGCGCCAAGGCCGCGCAGGGGCTCGTCCAGCACCAGCACGGGGCGCCCCGACAGCAGGCATGCGGCCAGCCCGAGGAGACGGACCATGCCGGGCGGATACCCCTGCAGCGAACGACGCAGCGCGCGCTCATCCAGACCCAGGCGCCCGCAGACGCCCGCGATGGGCGCATCGGCCGGGCGTACCCCGTAGAGCGCGAGCATGTGGTCCAGGTAGCCGCGCCCGTCGAGGTAGTGCGGCGCCTCGAAGTGCTCGGGCAGGTAGGCGAGTCGGGCACGCGCCGCCTGCCCCGTGTGCACCTCGCCATCGAGGCGGATCGCGCCTCGATCGACGGCACACAAGTCGAGCAGCGCACGCACGAGTGTGGACTTACCGGCGCCGTTGGCGCCGAGCAGGGCGACGCGCTCGCCCACCTCGACACGCAGATCGACGCCGGCCAGGGTCGCGCCCGCGCCGCTCCAGCGATGCACGTTCGAGAATTCGATCGCCGGCCTCATCATGGGCCGACGGGAGCAAGGTTCGGGCCGAATCCGTCAGAACAGCACCGTGGGATTACACGTGGGCGGGTCTTGCTGCGTATCCCACGCGGGCACCGCGCCGCTGGTGTCGACGCAGCCGGGCCCGGACTGGTGCGGGCCCGGCCGGGCGCGGGCCTCGGCGTTGCGGACCCGCCCGGTGACGGGATTGCCGTCGTCGATCTCGGCGTCGACCGCGCGCGCCACACGGGCGGGCACGTTGCCCCCGAGGTGCAACACCAGCCGCGGTGTATCCCCGCCAGCGTAGCCGTCGTGGCGCGCCAGCACCAGCGGGCTATTGAAGGCGTTCAGTGGGCTGACATCGGCGTCGCGCGCGGGTGGGGTGCCGCTCGGATCGCCCGCGAAGCGGCCCTCGATGAAACCGGCCTTGGACAGGTGCTCCCAGACGGCGTTGAGCTCACGCCAACCCGCGCTGGGTGCTTGCAGGCGGCCATCGGCGTCACCACCCGTGCGGATGCTTGCGCCGATGGCGCGCGCGGCGGCCGATCGATCCATATCGCCGGGGCGCGCTCGATAGCGATCGATGAACGCGCGGTAGGCCGATCGAACGCTCGCTTGCTGCTCGGTGAGGCTGTGCACTCTGGCGGTGGTGATGAGCTCGCGGCCCTTGAGCACACCGCCCAACAGCAGGCCGATGACGACGAGAACGACGGCGATCTCGACGAGGGTGAATCCTTGTTGCTCGGTCATGGCTTCCTCCCTTTCCCTGGTATCCGCCGCGCGCGGGCGATGGCGCCGCGCCGGCTCGACCGTCCTGGTCCATCACGCCCACCCGACCCCGGCCTTGCACCGGATGAGCGCAGGCGTGCGCTTAGAGTATGCCCGTGGGCGCGGCCTCGTGTCAGCGGGGTGCATCGCGACCGCCGCCCCGGGCGGGCCCGTTGTGCCGATCCCGGGCGTTGTCTAGCCTAGCGCCTACGCTCGACCCCTGGATGCTTCCCGTTGCGCCGCTGGACCGACATCCCGTTGGCGCGGCATCGCTTGCTCGCGCTCGCGCTGCTCGTGCTCCATGCCGGCTTGGTGCTGCCGGCCAGCGCTACCGCGCTGGTGCCTGTCGTGCTCGCCCACTTCGCGCTGGTCGCGCTCTGGCAACCCTTCGCCGACCCCGCGCGCCTCTTTCGTCACCGCAACGGCCTCATCGCGGTGGCCGCGGTCGCCGCCCTGCTGTTGTGGTCGGTCTGGCTCGTACTGGCGCTCTGGTTGATTCTGCTGATCGGGCTTTTCGGGGGCGAGCGCCCGTGGGTGCGCCGCGACCGCCTCGTCCAGGCGGCGATCGTGGCCTACCTGGTCATCGCGCTGCTCGCCGATGTCACGCCCACGCTGTTCCGCTTCGACGCCGCCGGCGCGGGGCCCCTGAGCTGGCTCGTCGGCGCCGCCGGCCTGATCCCCCTGGCGCTGGCGCTGGTCCCGGCGGAACAGGTATCCGCCCCGGGACAGCGATTCGATTACCTACGCACCGCCGTGATCATCGGGATCGCCCTTTTGGGCTGGACCGGCGCGGCGTTGTGGACCTATCGCAGCGGCCAAGCGTATCCGCTGGCGGTCCTGGAAGCGCTGGTGCTGGTGGCTGCCCTGCTGGCGCTCGGGGTCTGGCTGTGGCGACGCCACGCCAACCAGACGCTGTTCGAGGTGCTTTGGAATCGCTACTTGCTCAATCTGGGCACGCCGTTCGAGCACTACCTGGTCAGCCTGACCGGCCCGGCGGCCCGCAGCCTCGAGCCCGACAGCTACCTCAACCAGGTCATGGCCTCGCTGAGCAATCTCGATTGGGTCGTCGGGGTCGAGGCACGCGGACCGGTCGGCGAGCGCCTGACGGGCGAGCGCTCCCATCACGCCACCGAGATCCACGACGACACGGTGCCGCTCATCGTGTATACCCAGCGCGACCCCGGCCCGGCGCTGCGGCTGCACATCCAGCTGCTGGCGCGCCTGGTGCAACAGCTGTATCTATCGCGCGCGCGCGAGGCCGAGCTGCGCCACCAGGAGAAGGCGCGGGCCGTCTACGAGACGGGCGCCCGGCTGACCCACGACATCAAGAACCTGTTGCAATCGCTGCAGTCGCTGGCCAGCGCGGTGAGCAGCCACCCGGCGAGCCGCACCGAAGAGACCCTGGAGCTGGTGCAGCGCCAGCTCCCGGAGATCAACGAGCGCCTCCAGGGCACGCTCGACAAGCTGCGCGAGCCCGGCGAGGTACGCCTCGATGTCACGGTGTCGGCGCAGCGCTGGTGGGACGAACTCCAGGCCCGCTACGCCGACAGCAGCGTCCGCTTCGACGGGCGCATCGAGGGCGCCAGTGAGGTGCCGCGCGAGCTCTTCGACACGGTCGCGGAGAATCTCATTGAGAACGCGCGCCACAAGCAGTCGCGCGAGGGCGGTGTGGGGATCGACGTGAACTTCGTCGCCAATGCCGAGGGCCTGCGCCTGCGCGTCTGCGATAGCGGCTCGCCCATGCCCGCGCACATGGAGCGCTCACTGTTCGCGGGCGCCGCGGGCACGGCCAACGGGCTCGGCATGGGCCTGTATCAATGCGCCCGCCTGGCCGGGCAGCTGGGCTACGAGCTAGCCGTAACCTCGAACGAGGCGGGACAAGTCTGCCTGCGCTTGCGCGGCCACCCGCCGCCTCAAAGCGAATAGAACAGATCCACCGACTCGCCCGGCGGCCACTGGTCGCCGGCGCAATCGGTCGCACCGGCGATGCGGCCCGTGTCGCAGCGCCCGTCGTCGAGCTCGCGGTCGAGGCGACGCGCCACCTCCGCCGGCACCGCCGTGACCATGAGCTTGTGGCCGAACCGGGCGTTGCCGCGTTTGCCCGTGAAAATCCCCGCCATCGCCCCCTCGTAGGGGTGGGTGGGCCGGGCGGCGGCTCCCGCGGCGGCGGCGTCGCCGGCGGTGAGGCCCGCCCCGCGCAGATGGCGCCATGCCAGGCAGCTCTCATCGCCGGCCGCGCTGCACGCCGGGCCATCGCCGATGACGCCATCGCCGTCGCCATTGGCACCGGCCAGGCCGAAGCGCGCATCGGCACGCGCGAGATCACCCGGCAGGGCATCGTAGCGCCGCCGGAAAGTCCGGAAGGCGTCTCGATGGTCGCGTAATTGCCGCTCGAACGCCGCGTATTCCGCGCTACCGATCAAACCGCGGCCGGTCAGCGCGGCCCCCAGGAGCAGGCCGATCACGACCAGCACCGCAGCGATCTCGACCAGCGAGAACCCGCGGGGGCCGTATGGCGCGCCTTGTCGCCCGTCGTCCCGTGCCATTGCCGCCTCATGGGCCCGGACGGGCCCTTGTTGGATTCGGGCACGCCGTTGTCGCGACGCGCAGTGTCAGGGCAGTCGCCCCGCGCGCACCATGCGCGACTTGAGCACTGTGTCAGGCAACCACGTCAGCAAGTCATCGAAGCGCCCCGCGCTGTCGTCGCGCCGGCGATAGCCCGCGTCGACGAAATCCTGATCGCCGTCGCAATTGTCGGTCTCGGCGGCCGAGAAGCCCGCGGGCGCGCGCCCATCGCCGGGGCAGCGGAAGCCCGAGCGGGTCCACACCTGATCGCCCTGCGGGCCGAACGAGACCACGACCGCGGGGATCTCCTGCGCGATGGTGTCGCCGGCCCCGTCGGCGATGCGGCGATTGGCCCGGGCCGATAGATCGAAGCTCGCGTCGGCGCCGGTCGCCGGGGCGTCGGCGTAGTCGGCGATGCTGCCGCGCGGCCGGGCTGTTACCGAGTAGTACAGCGGGTTGCCCCAGGCGTCGCTACGCGCCACGCCCAACGTGGCCCAGGGCAGCGCGCCCGCATCGGCACCCGGGGCGCAGTCGGGGCCGACGTAGTCCTCAACGCCGTCGGGCGGGTCGTCGCGATCGGCGCAGGGCAGACGCCCGTGGCGCAGCGCGAAGCCGTACAACGCCGAGCGCACCTGCGCGAGCTGCTGGGCTTGTTCCCGGCGCAGGCGCTGCTCAGCCGCCGCGGTGAACGCGGCCAAGCCGCCGCCCGTCAGCAGACCCACGATGACGAGCACGACGGCGAGCTCGACCAGGGTGAAGCCGCGCTGCCTCCGGCCCGCGTCGAGGCGCGGCCCGCGTGACGCCGCGCTACGAAGGCTCGCTTCGACGCGGGGCTCAACGTGCGGGCAGCGCGCGCAATCGATCATTGCCCCCTCCGGTGGGTCCTGGGCGCGTAAACACGCCATCGCCGTCGGTATTCTCGCGGTGTTCCAGATATTCGCGCACGGCGTGCGGCGCGGCCCCGATCCGGCGCTGCCTACGCCCGAGTGAGCGCGTGACGATGGGGGCGCCGGCGGCTGCCCACACCACAGCGCGGTCGGCATCGGCCCCCAACCGCAGATCGGCGGCGTCGCGACAGGCGGTGCCGGTCTCAGCGCATCCCGCCGCGACGGCGTAGTAGAGCGACTGATGCCAGTCGTTGGCGCGCAGCCACGCCGGCACGTCGGTCAGAGCGGCGGCGCAGTCGCCGCGACCGATCGGTACCGCCCCGTGGGCCATGCCCTGCCGACAGGCGCCGTCGGGTTGGCCCAGCGGGGCGGCCCACGGGTAGCGCCCGTGGGTGTCGGCGAATGCGGCCAAACGCGCGCGCACCGCGCTCAGTACGCGCTCGCGCACGGGCGCGAGCAGATCGGCGGTGCGCAGGCCGAGCACACGATCGTTGCAGCCCCCATCGCCGCGGCAGCGCGTGAATCGGGCATCGCCGTCGCGATTGTCGGTCTCGAGGTAGGCATCGATGCGCTGGTGCGTGCGGCGTTGGTGGGCCAGGGCGTCGCCCGGCGCGATCACCACCGCGGCGAAGCCACCCTCGCCGTCGATGCGCAGCCCACCCTCGGCCGCGCTGTTCAGCGGCACGACGGGATGCGGCGCCATGGGGTCGGGGTTGTCGCGGAATTCGCGGTCCAGGGCGTACCACAGGTGATCCGGCCCGTCCGGCATGTCCAGCGTCCGCCAGGGCAGGCGCTCGGTATAGACGGGTGCGCTGCCCGATTGGCAGTGGATGTCGGCGATGCCGTCGCCGGTGAAGTCGGGACAGGGAAGCGCCCCCGGCAGGGCGTCGTCGTCGACGTTGTAGGCGACGAGCGCCGTGCGGGCGCGCGCCAGCGCATCGCCCGGGGGCCTCGTCGCGCCGGTGGCGCTCGGGTGGAAACGCTGTGCCTCCAGCGCCAGACCACCGGCCAAAAGGGCAGCGCCGAGCAGGCCGAGCAGCAAGGCGTAGCCGCGCTGGCCGCGGCGCAGCGCTGTCGTGTTACCGCGCATCGGGTGACTCCAACGGGGCGTGCAACTCCAGCGCCTCGCCGGGCTCCAGGCGCAGCTCGCGCCCGTCGCCCAGCGTCAGCACGACGCCGGCGTCGTCGATGCGCCCACGGCGCGCGGGCCATTCGGCGGGCAGCGCTTGCCCTGCCTGGAAACGGCGCTCGCCGATCCAGAAGATCGCGGGCGCATCCGGGCGCCGCACGATGCCCTTGAGCACGAGCGAATGACGGTCTTGCGCGGCCGCGCCCTCGCCACGGCCAGCACTCGGTCGCGCCTGCTGGCCAGCAGCCACGCTGGGCTCGGCGCCATCGCCGTCGATGCGCGCACGCTGCTCCGCTGTGGTGAACAGGCGCTGTTCGTCGAACGAGCCCGTCCACGCTGGGACCGCCGCCACCGCGGCGAAGCCCGCGAGTGCGACGCGCCGCATCGCCGCCAGGGTCATGACGGGTCGCCCTGTTGCCGGGCGAGGTGGGCGCGATACCAGCGCAGGCGGCACCGCGCGCGCACGTTCGCCTCGTCACGGTCGAGCGCGATGGCGTGGGGCGGGTGCATGCGCTCGAGGCGGCAGCGCTGCACCGCCATCAGACCCGGCGCGCTGCGGGCGAGGCGCTTCAGCGCGGTGATCACAACGCCCTCGTGAGCTGCGGCGACGGCGACCTGCATCGGCCGTCGGCGCAGCGTGATCCCGGCACCGGCGAGCGGCCCATCGTCCGGTGCGGACCTACCCGGCTCGCCGGCCTCGTAGCGCAGGCGCAGCCCGCGCAGATCGCGCTCCACGCGTGCGAAGACATCGGGCCAATCGGGCCCGCCGCCGGCGCCCACCCAACCGCGCTCGCGCATCGCGCGGAAACGCTCCGCGTATCGACGGTAGACCAAGCGCTCGGCGTGGGCATCGGCCAGGCGCGAGGCGGCCCGGGCCCGCTCTTGCTCGGCGGCGGCGAGCTGGCGTTGCTGCCCGCGCCACTCGCCGAGCGCCAGAGACCCGGCGACCGCCAGTATGGCGGCGGCCGCCGCCGCAGCGAGGGCAGGCCAACGCAACGCCCACCAATCAACCTCAAATGCCGCCATCGGGGGCCTCCCGAACGAGGTGGAGCGTGAACGGCGCTTGCTCGCGGTCCTGCGCGCCCGAAACCGACTCGAGGGCGTTGGCGCCGAATGGGGCGGCCTCGATCGAGACGTCGGTGAGTTCGGGATGGGCGGCGAGGTCGTCGCGCAACGCGGTGACGAGCCGTTGGGCGCGCCAACGGTCTCCCTCGAGACCAGTGACACGTCCTTGCAGCTGTACGCCGGCCGCGGCGCTCGCGTCGTCGGAACCCGCCCCCGCGCCACCGCCGTTCTGCACCGCCTCACCGGAGACCGTCGCGGCGTAGCGCACGCGCAGCGCAACCAGCTCGATGGCCGCGTGGTCACCGGTCAATACATCGCCGACCGCGGCCATCGCCGCGCCCGGGTGCTGCACACCGGTGTTGGCGAGCTCGCCCATGCCATCGACCACGCGTTCGACTCTGTTCGGCGATGGCCCCAGCGGGGTGAGCGGCGCCACGCGTTCGCGGTAGTCGGCCTGCAGGCGCTCCGCTTGCGCATGCACTCGGGCGATCGCGCGAGCGTAACCGCGCTCGGCCCACCAACCCGCCAAGGCGGTGACCGCGGCCCCGGCGCCGAGCAGGGCCGCAAGGGCCCACAGACCGATCCGCACCCGGCGCGTCCGCAGGCCGCGGCGCAGGTGCGGCGGGGCGTAGTGATTCGGCCGTTCGCGCAGCGCGAGCTGGGCGAAGACGATGTCGGCGTACGGGCTCGCCGGGTCTCCCTTGATTCCGGTACGGCGGGCCACGGTCTCCGGGGCGAGCAAGCGCATGGAGGCATTGCCAAGATCGCTGCACGCGGTCTCGATCGGGTTGTGCAGAGCGGGCGGAACGACCGCGACGACCGGCAGTGATTGGCCCGCGCGACGCCACTGTTGCGCGGCCAGGAAATCCACGACGCGATCCAGCTCCTGGCGGAAGGTCGCCCCCTGCTCCGCCGGTGGCGCTTGCGCCAACGGCACCAGGCGTGCGAACACCAGGCGTCCGTGTTGATAGTACGCCTGGCGGAGCGTGGTGGGTCCTGGCTGGCTGACGACGAGCACCTCGGGTGCGTCGTCCCAATCGAGGTGCTGGAGCAGCCGCTCCCCCAGCCAAGGCACCGAGGTGATCGCCTCGAGGGGAATACCGAGCTGGTCGATCGGCTCGCACCAGGGCCGCCAGCGCTCGGGGTCGCGTAGCCCGGCGACCAGGACCTGTTCGCCATGGCGGTCCCGCCGGTGCGGGCGAACCGTCCGGTACGGCGTCACGGGCAATTGGCGCTCGCCGGCGCGGCGCCGCAGCACGCGCCGGTCACCGCGGGCAGCGGGCGGGAGGCGATCCCAGTGGTAGGCCTCGTCGACCGCATCGACGAGGATGACCAACGGGACACCGCGTGCCTGCGCCAGCCAAGCGCGATAGGCCGCCAGGCCCTGCTCATCGGCGGCGAACACCGCCTCGCAATGGAAGCGGTGACCGGCGCACCGATAGGCCACACCGCGATCGCCGTCGAGGAACAGCAGGCGACGCATGGCTCACAGCTCCAGCGAGGTCATGGTGTCGTAGATGGGCCAGAACACCGCGAGCGCGATCCAGCCGATCAGCCCGGCCAGCGCCACCGTCAACACCGGCTGGATGGCCGGCTGCAGCCGCGCGACGGTCTCGCGCACCGAGCGCGCGTAGAAGGAGCTGACGTTGTGCAATGCCTCGTCGAGCGAGCCCGTGGTCTCGCCCACGCGCATCATGCGCACCACGAACGGCGGGAACACGGCCGTGGCGGCGAACGCGTCGCTCAAGCTGTCGCCGGCCTCGACGCGGGCGCGGGCCCGGGCGATGGCGTCCTCGAGCACGGCGTTGGCGACGAGGGACTCGGCCAGGCGCAACGCCTCCAGCACGCTGACGCCGGCGCTATACATCAGCGCCAGCCCGTGCGCGAGACGTGCCAGGCGCAGCCGCAGGGCCAGCTCACCGAAGACCCACAGCCGCAATTGGAGTGCGTCCCAGCGGTAACGCCACCAGCGGCTGTGCCGTACGAACCAACGCAGTGCGAGGGCCAGACCCACGGCGGCCCCGGCGATGAGCCAGCCCCACTGGCCGAGGGCGTTGGATGTTGCGATCAAGGCCCGGGTATACCAAGGGAGTGTGGCGTCCATGGCCTCGATGAACCGCGTCAGCTTGGGTACCAGGAAGGTCATCAGGAACGCCGCGGTCGCACTGATCACGGCGAGCACGATCAGCGGATACGTCATCACTTGACGCGTGGTTGCGGCGATCTCGTCCTGCCAGCGCAAGGTGTCGTTGAGCTCGCGCAGGATCGCCGGGAGCCGACCGCTCTCCTCGCCGACGCGCACCATGGCGACGTAGACGGCGCCGAAACGCTCGGGGAACGCCGCGAGCGCCTGTGACAGGGTTGCGCCCCCCTCGATGGCGGCGACGAGCTCGGCCACGACATCGCGCCACGCTGAGTCCTCCAACGTGCTCGCGAGGTCTTCCAGCGCTTCGACCACGGGGACACCAGCGCGCAGGAGTTGCTCGAGGTGGGCGGTGAAGGCGATGAGCTGTGGCCGGCTGCGGACGCGGCGCCGCCACCAGCGGCGTACGGTGCGGCATCGGATGAGCTCGACGCCCATGCGCTCGAGGCGGCGCTCCAGGTCACTGCGGTCGTGGGCCTCGATCGATCCCCGAAGGCGGCGGCCGGCGGAGTCGATTGCCTTGTAGCGATAGGTGACCATCCCTGGTGCTCCGCTTATTACGCTCCGTTGGTGAGATCGACGACGCGGGCGACCTCGGCCAACGCCGTCTCGCCGTTGGCGACGTGGCGCAGGCCGTCGCCGGCGAGCGAGCGCATGCCCTTGGCGCGCGCGGTCGTGGCCAGCTCGCGGCGACCCGCGCGGCGCGTGATGAGGTCGGCGAAGTCGGCGTCGATGGCGACGGACTCGGCGATGGCGAAGCGCCCGCGGTAGCCGCGTTGCCCGCATGCCGTGCAGCCGACCGGCCGATAGAGCGTCGTGGCTGCGCCGTCGTCGATGCCCATCAAGCGCGACTCGAACGCCGAGGGCGTGTCGGGGGCTTTGCAGGCATCGCACAAGCGCCGCACCAGGCGCTGGCCCATCACGCCGATGGCGTGGCCCGCGAGCACATCGGGTCGGATGCCCAGGTCGAGCAGGCGTGCGACGGCCGCCAGCGCCGAATTGGTGTGCAACGTCGAGTACACCTGATGCCCGGTCATCGCCGCACGGAATGCCATCGTCGCTGTGGCCTCATCGCGGATCTCGCCGACGAGCATGACGTCGGGGTCCTGGCGCATGAGGTGGCGAACGCCGTTGGCGAAATCCAGACCCGCGGCCTCGTTGACCGCGCTCTGGCGCACGCGCGGTACGGGGTACTCGACCGGATCCTCGAGCGTGACCGTGTTGAGGGCATCGTGGTCGAGCTCGGCGAGCAGCGAGTACAGCGTCGTCGTCTTGCCGCTGCCGGTCGGGCCCGTCACGAGGATCAGCCCCTCGGGCCGTGCCTGCATCCAGGCGAGCGCGTCGCGCGTGGCCGCGTCCAGACCGAGCGCATCCAGCGAGCGGATGCCCTTCTGGCGATCGAGGATGCGCAGGACGATGTTCTCGCCGTGGATCGTGGCCACCACCGAGACCCGGAAATCGATGCTGTGGCCGCCGACGGTGAGCGTGGTACGCCCGTCCTGGGGCGCGCGGGCCTCGGCGATATCGAGGTCGGCGAGGACCTTGAGGCGGACGCACATGGGCGGCCAGTGCTGTGCGTGGAGGCTGCGCACGGCACGCAGGACGCCATCGATGCGGTAGCGGATCCGGACGAAGCCGCGCTCGGGCTCGAAATGCACGTCGGAGGCGCCTTGTTTGACGGCATCGGCGAGGATGGCGTCGATCAGGCGGACCACGGGCTGGCCGTACTCGCGCGCCTCCACCGAGCGGCCCGCATCCGCCACCGGGCCGGCTTCGAGCTCCTCGAGGATGCCGTCGACGGAGAGGGCGTAGCCGTAGAACCGGTCGATGGCCGCCTCGATCTCGCGCTCACCGGCGAGCACGGGTTCGATCGTCACCGCGCGATCGAGTTGGGCACGCAAGCGATCGAGCGTGACCAGATCGCCGGGGTCCGCCATCGCCACAATCAGTCGCTGCGACTCGACCTGATGGCTCACCGGCAAGACCCCGAGGCGGCGCGCGTCGTCCTTGGGCAGGCAGGCGAGCGCGCCTGCGTCGGGCACGGTCGCGGCCAGGTCGATACTCGCGTGTCCGCGAACATCGCCGAGATGCTCGCGCAGCACCGACTCGGCGACGAAACCGAGGCGGATGAGCACGCGCTCGAGCTTGTCGCCGCTGGCCGCCTGCTCGGTGCGCGCGATGCGCAATTGGTCCTCGCCGATGGCGCCGGCTCGATAGAGCCGCTCGCCGAGACGATGCTCGGGTACGCTCTGGGTCACGATCGCCTCCTTGCGCAATATCGTTCACCGCCTCAGGGGCTTCCCGCCCGTGGCCGCACGGCCGCGATACGCATCAGGGCTCATTTCCTTCGACGGCGGGATCGGGCGCCTCGGCGTCGGGCAGATAGTCGCCGTAGCCTTCGTAGTCCCCGTCGACACCGGCGTTGCGCACGATCTTGGGCCGCAAGAAGATGATGAGCTCGCTCTTGTCGATGCGGTCGTCGCGGTAGGAGAAGAGATTGCCGATGAGCGGCAGTTGGCCGAGCACGGGTACACTGCGCTCGCTATCGTCGATCGAGTCCTGCATGAGCCCGCCGATGACCGCGACCTTGCCCGAGCGCACTCGCAGCAACGACTCCATCTCGCGCACCTGGATCTCGGGGATGCGATTCTGCACGCCCGCCTCGGCGAGTTCGGGATTCGGGTCGTTGCGGAAGCCGAGGATGCGCGATACCGAGGGCCGCACGTTGAGCAGCACCTCCTCACCCCGGCCGATATAGGGGGTGACGGTCATCACCAGGCCCACGGGCACGGTTTTGACCTCGGTCTCGAAGGTGGTGTTGATGGTCTCGGCGTTGGTGGTCTCCTGGACGTCGACGGTGAAATAGACCCGGTTGTCGACGACCTTGAGGATAGCGAGCTGGTTGTTGAGCGCGCTGATCTTGGGGCTCGAGACAACGCTGACGTCACCGAAGCGCTGGAGCAGCTTGATCGTGCTCTGGAGGCTGCCCTCGCCGGTTTCGGGATCCTGGTAGCCGATCGTGGCCGACGGCTCGCCCGGGTTCGCCGGGTCGGGCACGTCGAATGCGCCGCCCAGGGCGCTGCCGGTGAGGTTTTGCACCAGATCGAGGCCGTCGGCCTCGTTAGCGAGCAGTGCCCAATCGACCCCCGATTGATGGCGCTCGTCGAGGCGGACCTCGACGACCGTCGCCTCGATGAGCACCTGGCGCCGCGCGCTAGCGACGACACGCTCGATGTAGCGCTGGACTTGCTCGTGCTGATCCTGTCGAGCGCGCACCGTGACGTAGCCAGCGTCGCGATTGAGCATGACGTAGCGCCGGCCGCGGCCCGCATCCGATTCGCCCTCGGCGCTGGCCTCGACGTCGACCAGGGCCTCGAGATTGCGCGCCAGACTGTCCCAGAAACGATTGTCGGTCTCGTTCGAGACGCTCGTGCGTGAGCTATTGGAACCGCCATCCGCAGCGCCCGGATCCTCGCCGCTGTCGCCGAAGCCCGTCGATCCCACTTGGGTGGCGGTATCGACACTGCTTCGGGCCTGACGCGTCATGTCCACGTAGGGGACCTCGTAGGTCTTGGGATAGGGCGCGTCGGGGGCGATACGCAGATGCTCGTCGCCGAGGCGATAGCGCAGGGGCACTTGCTCGGCGATGCGCTCGAGCAGTCGCGCCAGGGGCTCGTCGGTGGCGTTGATCGTTATCGGCGTGTCGAACGTCCCGGCGATGTCGAGCTCGAGGTCGGCGTCGCGCGCGAGCGCGAACAGCACCTCCTGCACCGGCACCTGCTCGACCGATACCGTGTAGCGTTCTTGCGGGACAGGCTCGGGCTTGTCGTCGCCCCGGTCGGAGCCATCGCCGGGTGCCGCCGACGATGGCTCGTGAGCAGCCGAGCCCGTGTCGCCTTGATCGATGTGCCGGGCCGACTCGCCCTTGCGCGCGTCTGCGAGGGACCGCGCGGCGTCGGCATTGACCTCGGGTGGGCGGCTCGGGGTACAGGCGGCCGCGAGGAGGGCGATCGCGAGGCCGATTACGCCCGATCCGTGGCGTAGGCTTGCTTCCATGCGTCCATCGCTCCTTGATGTGTTGTCCTGCCGGGCTCAGCCCGTGCGCGCCTGTCCAATGGCGCGTGCATGCAGTTACATGGCGTCGAAGGCCGGCGTAAAAGCGCGCGGCCGGGCGTGCCTCATCTCTCCACCGGCAGTGGCCGTTTTTTGAAGCGGCAACGGGCGTGCCATCGACGGGAAAGGGGAAGACGGTCGCTTGCGCGGATAGCGACCCGGACAAGTGCACAAGCCATTACGTGCGCTACCTCCCTTTAGCCGTGATGCCGGCGCCGACTGGCCGCCCGGCGATCCGTTGCCGTTCGCTCAGCCACGCCCTCCCTTGAGGCGCTCGACCTTACTATACAGCGTCGTACGGTTGACGTTCAAAAGCTTGGCAGCGTGGCTGAGGTTACCATCGCTGAGGTCCTGGGCCGTGTCAATGAGCCGGCGCTCGACCTCGGCGAGATGCTCGTCCAGGTCGAAGTCGCCTTGCTCCAGGCGCGCGCGCAGGGGCTCGGGGCGCGGCAGCAAATCGTCGTCCGTAGCGGGCGCGCTGCGCTGTTGCGCGGTCGGATCGAGTTCCCCCTCCAGCCGCGAGGCGTCGATGGTCTGGCCGGGGTACTTCGTGCCCAGGCGGATGACGATGTTGCGCAGCTCGCGCACATTGCCGGGGAACGGGTAGGCCAGCCACATCGAGCGGGCGTCGTCGTCGAGGCTGAACGGTGGCACCGTGCCCGTGTAGACCCGTTGGAAGTGCTCGAGCAATTGCAGCGGGTCATCGTCGCGCTCGCGCAGCGGCGGCACGTGGATGGGCAGGATGCCGAGGCGATAATACAAATCCTGGCGGAAGCGCCCCGCCTCGACCTCGCGCGCAAGATCCTTGTTGGTGGCCGCGATCAGGCGCGCGTGGGCCTGGCGCGGTCGGGTTTCGCCCACGCGGTAGTACTCGCCCGACTCGATCACCCGCAGCAGACGCGTCTGCAAATCCATCGGCATCTCGCCGATCTCGTCGAGCAAGAGCGTGCCCTCGCCCGCTTCCTCGAAGAAGCCGGGCCGCGCCTGCGTCGCACCCGTGAACGCCCCCTTGGCATGACCGAATAGCTGGGCCTCGAGCAAGGTGTCGGTGAAGGCGGCACAGTTGACCGCGACGAACGGCTTTTGCGCACGCGCGCTCGCGTCGTGCAGTTGCTGCGCGACGAGCTCCTTGCCCGTGCCCGACTCGCCCTCGATGAGCACGGGGAAGGGCGCGTCGGCGAACTGCGCGACCTGCTCGCGCAACGCCTCGAGGGCGGCACTGTCGCCCAGCATGACGGCGTCGCCGGCCTGCTCGGGGGCATCCTCTTCGGCCCGCAGCAGCATGAGCTGGTGGTTCAGCCGCGTCTGGAGGAGATCGGGGTCGCACGGCTTCGGGATGAAGTCGGCGACACCCAGGGTGAAGGCATGGCGCAGGCTGTCCGGCTCATCCTGGCCCGACAGCGCGAGCACCCGCATGCGCGGGTTGTGCGCCAGCAGCTCGGGGATCAGGGCGTAGCCCTCGGCGGGGCTGTGCGGGTACGGCGGCAGCCCGAGGTCGACCAGCGCCAGCGCGGGCGCCTGCGAGCGCTGCTGCAACAGCTCAATGGTCTCGCGCCGCGATTCGGCGAGCTGGACGTCGAAGTGGCGCCCGAGCGTGTGCGCCAGGCTGTCGCGGATCAACGGATCGTCGTCGATCAGCAGCAGCGTGGGCTTGTCGGTTCCTTCG
>CAYUKN010000018.1:16353-30299 GCA_964445325.1 uncultured Ectothiorhodospiraceae bacterium | reverse complement strand
GATTGTGAAACGAGCATGGTGGTTGCCATGTGAGTTGAGCAATCGCCAAAAGATGGCGCTGTGGGACGCGCGCAGTAGGCGACGAGTTTCTTGGACACGCTCCTAGGCCGCTCGCTGGCGCTGCTCGCGTGCCCTGAACTGGACGTAGCCCACGGCGCCGGCGAACAGCGCCAGACTGGCGCTTAGTTCGGCCCAGCCGAGCCATACGGGCCCGGTCGCAGCGGCAATGCGGTCAACGGCGAACACGAAATAGGGCAGCGCGAGGACGCTGGTCAAGGCATGGGTGTAGCTGCGCCCGTGCAGCAACCCGCGTAATACCGGCAAAAGCGGCAGCGCGGCGAGCGCGAGCGCGATCGAGACCGGCATACGCGCGGGCGGCGCGATGATCGTGAAATGCGACAGCAGCAGGGTGAGCAGGGCGAAATAGCCCGCGAGCGTAAGCCCGTGGCACAAGCGGCGCCAGCGCCTCATGTCAGGCGGTTGCCAGCGAACGGGCGACCGTGGCCACCCGCCGGCCCAGGGCCTGGCACAGGGTCTGCTCCGACCGATCGAACGCGCGCTCACCGTTCAAGCCCGTCACGCGGCTGGCGCCGTAGGGGGTTCCGCCGCCCTCGGTCTCCAACAGCCCTGCTTCCGAATACGGCAGCCCCATCACGATCATCCCGTGGTGCATCAGCGGCAGCATCATCGACCATAGCGTGGTCTCCTGGCCACCGTGCGGGCTGGCCGTGGCCGTGAACACGCCCGCCGGCTTACCGGCCAGGTGCCCGCCGAACCAGGCCCCGCTGGATTGGTCCCAGAAGTACTTCAGTGGCGCAGCCATGTTGCCGAAGTGCGTGGGCGAGCCCAGCACCAGGCCGTCGCAGTCGTACAGATCCTGCTCGACCGCATAGGGCGGGCCGTCGCCGGGGATGGTGTCGGCGACCGCCTCGGTCTCGTTGGACACGCCGGGGACAGTCCGCACGCGCGCGCACGCACCGGTGACGCCCTCGACGCCGCGCGCTACGTGGTCGGCCATATGGGCTACACTGCCGGATTGGCTGTAGTAGAGCACCAGGATTTCGGTCATGGCGGCTCCTTGCGCGTCGCGGGTCGAAGCGGCTCGGTTGGCGCGCGACAGGATGGACAGGTTGACCCGGCCAATAGTGGTCCGGGGTTGAATTTGACGGTCCGGAGGGGCGCTGCTAGCTTCCTCAAACCGCCCTCCCAGAACGGTGTTATGAGGATACGCCATCGCCCGCGAGGCGCCCAAGCGCTGTCCGGCGTGCTCCTTGTGTTGCTCCTGTTCGTGACGGCTTGCACGGCCGTGCCCTACCAAGAAATGAGCGACGCCCGTCAAGCGATCGAGTCGGCGCGCCCCGCCGTGGCCGATCATCCCGGCCCGAAGAGCCAGGTTGAACGAGCGCGGCGTCTGCTCGAGCGCGCCGAGGCGCATCTACGGGCAGACGAGTATGCCAAGGCACGCACCACGGCCGAGGAGGCGAAAAACCTGGCGATCGCGGCACGGGAGGCGGCCGGAGACACCGATTATGAGCGTCCATACTCGCCACAACCCGGCCCTTGACGGCGCTGAGGCTCGGTTGACCGGTCATACGGCTGGTGATAGTTTGCTGCTAGGCTTGTGCGACAAGGCGTAATGCCTTGTGAAAAAAGCTAACGACGAACCGTATTTATCTGTGCCTGGAGGCAAACGGATCATGAACATTTCTTCCCTCACAAAGCATCTCGGCATGGCCATTCTTGTGCTTGGCCTAGCAGCCGGTTGCGCTAGCACGCAGCAGCAACAAGAAACCGAGCAGACCGACCAAGGCCCGAGCGACTCGAAGGTCGAAGCCGCGATCCAAGACGCGCGCGAGACCAATCAGGAGGCGCGCTCGATGGGCGCCGATTGGCGTGATGCGCGCAAGCTGATCAATGAGGCCGAGACGGCGTTCGAGGGTGACAACAACGAGCAGGCGCTGAATCTCGCGCGTGAGGCGAAGCTGACGGCCGAGCAAAACATCAAGGACCACAAGGAAGCCCAGAAGCAAAAGGAAATGGAGCAGGAGGAGATGAAGAGCGAGCCCAAGATGCGTAGCCACACCGTCCGGAGCGGCGATACGCTATGGGGCATCTCCGCCAGCTCGAAGGGCTACAATGATCCGTACAAGTGGCCGCTGATCTATCGCGCTAACACCGACAAGGTCCAGGATGCCGACCTGATTTATCCCGGCCAGAAGCTCAAGATTCGGGCGAATCCGAGTGCTGAGCAGGTCGACCTCGCCGTTGAGCACGCCAAGAATCGCGGTGAGTGGGAGCTCGGCAAGGTCGAGTCGGCCGACCGCAAGTACCTGGGCACGGCCGGCGGCATGTAAGCGAGCGGCCACGTCTGGCTACGAAAAAAGCCCCGCCTGTTGGCGGGGCTTTTTTTTGGTGGTGCGCCGGGCACGGCGCGCCAGCGCCGTGCTCGGCGCTGGATAACCGGTGAGCGAAAGCGAGCCGGAAATTGACCTGGGGGTGGAAGTCCCCTGCGGGCCTTGGTGGCAGGAACCGCGAGCTAAACGGCAAGGGCAGTATCGCGGAACCGTCGGGGCTACGGGTGGTGGAGGCCAAACGGACACGGCGTGCTCGGGAGAGACTGGATCCGGGTCGACGGTGCCGCTGGAGGTGGCGCGGTGTCGCGACAACTTGATGTCAGCTTACCGACGCGTGGTCCGTAACAAAGGAGCTGCGGGGATCGACGGCATGAGCGTCGATCAACTGTGGCCCTACTGTCAGGCGCACTGGGCGTCGATCCGCTAGCAACTGATGCAAGACGCTTATCGTCCCGCGCCGGGACCACGGGTGCTCATCCCCAAAGCGGGTGGCGGGCGCCGGGTGCCTGGTCAACCGCGCCAAAAGTGCGGTGGATCGCCCATGGCGGCCGACGCTGCTAGGCTACACCATGACTGCGCATCGCCAGCCGAAGCTGCGAATGGCTGCGAAGCCGGTCCAACGCCTCAAGGCCCGCATCCGGGCGGAGTTGCGTCGAGGTCGTGGGCGTCGTCTTGCCCGGGTACTGGCTCTGTTGAAGCCAGTGATCCGTGGTTGGGTGGCGTGCTTGCGCCTCGCCGAGGTCAAGGCAGCGTTCGAGTCGCTGGATCAGTGGATCCGGCGGCGTTTGCGCTGTCTGCTGTGGCGTCAATGGACGCACTGGCGTAATCGGGCCCAACCGTTGATGCAATACGGTGTTGAGCACCTCCGTGCCTATCGCTCGGCCCCCAACGGGCGCGGCCCTTGGTGGAATGTGGGCGCTTCACACATGCATGCGGCCGTACCGGCCCGCTGGCTGCAACGTCAAGGACCCGTGGGCTTCCTTGGGGAGTTCTGTCGGCTCGCGAGCGCTGCGTGGACGGGCATATACGGACCCGTATATGCGGTGGTGTGGGAGCCGGGGCGGGCGACCGCCCCGGCTAGTCGGTTCCCGTCGCTGCTTGGTGTGGAGGCCCGCTCGGTCCGTATACTCGGCACGTGGCCAATCTCGATCGGAGGCATGTTATGAAGGAGTGCATGTATTGCCTCGTGAGCGGGCGGGTCCAGGGCGTTTTCTTCCGCGCGTCGGCGCAAGCGGAGGCGCAGCGGCTGGGCATTAGCGGCTGGGCGCGCAACCGCTCTGACGGACGTGTCGAGGTCATGGCCTGCGGTGAAGCCGACGCCCTCGAGGGGTTCCGGCAGTGGCTCGGCCAGGGGCCGCCGCAGGCCGATGTCACCGACGTCCACACCGAGCGCCGCGAGTTCGATCCGTCTTTGGAGCGATTCGATATCGGTTGAATGCAGCCAGCGGGTCAATACCGCCGCCGCGCGGGAGTGACCCGGTCGAGGAGACGGGCTTATGGCAAAGGCGCGGGCGCGATCACGCCCCAAGGGTACGCTGACACTGCAGCAGGTCATGGAGGACCTGGTGGCCGATGGATTACTGGCCGAGGACAACAAGCGCCTGCTGTCGGGTATCTATGCCGGCCAAGAGACGAGCGACAAGCACGCGCTCGAGATCGTCGCCGAGCGCGATTGGACCGATGCGTCCCATCCCGATCGCAAGCTCACGCTCGACCGGTTGACCGAATGGTTGGCGCAGCGTACCGGCTTGGAGCAAGTGCGCGTCGATCCGCTCAAGATCGATGTCGCGAGCATCACTAGCGTGATGTCGTATGCCTACGCCAAGCGCTTCAACATCCTTGCCCTCGAAGTCAATGAGGAATCGGTGACGATCGCCACGGCCGAACCCTACGTGCGCGAGTGGGAGTACGAGCTCGAGGGTATCCTCCGGCGCAAGATCCATCGGGTGATCGCGAATCCGCGCGATATCGAGCGTTATCTGCTTGAGTTCTACACCTTGGCGCGCTCGGTGCAGGGCGCGCATCGCGATCAGGGCCAACAGCTCGCGCCGGGCGTACAGAACCTGGAGCAGCTCACCGAGCTCGGGCGCAAGGGTGAGCTCGATGCCGACGACCAGCACGTGGTCAGCATCGTCGACTGGTTACTGCAATACGCTTTCGAGCAACGCGCCAGCGACATCCACTTGGAGCCCCGGCGTGATCACGGCACCGTGCGTTTCCGCATCGATGGCGTGCTCCACCAAGTCTACGAGGTCCCGGGTCCGATCATGTCGGCCGTATCGAGCCGCATAAAGATCCTGGGACGCATGGATGTCGCCGAGAAACGCCGGCCGCAGGATGGACGCATCAAGACGCGTACACCCGAAGGACGCGAGATCGAGCTGCGCTTGTCGAGCATGCCCACGGCGTTCGGCGAGAAACTGGTCTTGCGGATCTTCAACCCGGACGTGCTGGTGCGGGATCTCGCCGGTCTCGGTCTGGGTCGCGAGGAAGGCAAGCAGTGGCAGGATCTGATCCACCACAGCTACGGCATCGTCTTGGTAACCGGGCCGACAGGGTCGGGCAAGACGACGACGCTGTACTCGAGCATGAAGCAGCTCGCGACGACCGACGTCAACATCTGCACCATCGAGGATCCGATCGAGCTCGTGGTCCCGGATTTCAATCAAATGCAGGTGCACCACGCGATCGGGCTCGATTTCGCCAGCGGCCTGCGCACGATGCTGCGCCAGGATCCCGACATCGCCATGGTGGGTGAGATCCGCGACCAGGAAACGGCAGAGATGGCCGCCCAAGCCGCGCTAACGGGTCACCTGGTGCTGTCGACGCTGCACACCAACGACGCGCCGTCGGCGATTACGCGCCTAGTGGAGCTGGGTACGCCACCCTATCTCATCAGCGCCACGCTGTTGGGCGTGATGGCTCAGCGCTTGGTGCGCACCTTGTGCCCGCATTGCAAAGAGCCGGATACGCCGGATCAACAGCGTTGGCAGGAGCTCGTGCGCCCGTTCTCCTCGCGCGTACCGAAACGGGTCTATTCTCCCGTGGGGTGCCTGGAGTGTCGCAACACGGGCTATCTCGGGCGCACCGGCGTCTACGAGCTGGTGCGCATGACACCCGAGCTGCGCCGCCTCGTTGGGCCCAACACGGATACGGGCGACATCCGCCGCCAGGCATTCCGCGACAACATGCAGCCCATGCGCCTGGCCGCCGCTCGCAAGATTGCCAACGGCGAAACCACGATCGAGGAGGTTATGCGGGTCACCCCTACCGTGCAAGAGGGGTGAACCCGGTGCGCGTCGGGCGCTAGTTGTCGCCCGGCTGCCAGATACCGGAGGCCTCCTGGCCACCAGCGCTGGCACCGCCGCCGCCCGGCTGCGCCGACTGCATCTGCTGCTGGGCCTCGACGTCGTCGACGACCCCCGCCGCGAACTCCTGCAGCTGGCGCAGGAACTCCTTTTTCTTGTCGGTCTCGGCGTTAATCTGGCCCAGCATGAAGCCCATGACGGCGGCCAGATACTGGGCGGCCACGCCCGAGTCGGCGGCGCGCTCATCGTCCTGCTTCAGGCGCTCCTGGATGTCCCGGACCATATCCACCGACAGCTGCAGCTCCTGTTCCTGTTCCTGTTCCTCGCTCATGCCCTTGTCCCGCATTCGAATGAAGCGCAGGAGTGTAGCATCCCACCGGGTGACGCTCCGAACATGACGGCCGTCGCTGGGCGCCTGTCCGAGCATGCTGTGGCGTAGCCAGCGCGTGGCACAGCGTGCAGATCTGCTCGGCGCATCCCTGCGCCTCGCCCTCGCGGGCCTGGCCTTTGGCCAGTCCCCATCCGCTCCCGGCGGATGGGTGGGCACTGTGACCCGAGCATGGTGGTTGCCATGTGCATTGAGCAATCGCCAAAAGATGGCGTTGTGGCATGCGCGCAGTAGGTACGCGGATTCTCCGATGGGTTCCTAGCAGGGGGCCCCGCCGGCGTTAGCCGAGCAGGCCCGCGAGCGCACCCGCAGTGGCGACCACCACGAGCACGACCGCCGTCTGCGAGACGACATCGCCGGCGAGCCCCCAACGCAGCTGGCGCGCCTTGTAGGCCCCGCCCCGCAGGCCCCACGGATCGAGTGTAAGCTGGGCGAAGCAATGCAGCGCGCGCGCCAGGGCGAGGCCACCCAGGAGCCAGAGCGCGGGCAGCAGGGTCGCCGTATCGAAGTCGGGCAAATGCGTGGCAAGGCCGGCGAGCAGGCATAGCGAGACCGTCACGAGCTCCGATGTCGTCGGCCCGGAGCGCCCGCGCACCGCTGCGTGGAATGCTGCCTCGCTGGTGTCGTCATAGGGCCGGTTCCCTCGGCTGCGCTCCAGCAACACCGCCGTCTCCGTGCGGCGCAAGGGTCGCCCCTGACGCCGCACGGCGTCGAGATAAGCGCGTACACCGGCCTCGCGCGTATCCGCGAACAGGCCGTCGACCTTGCGCCAGTCGACCGATTCCGTGCCGATGCGTTGCGCCAGGCTGCGGTGCTCGAGCGCGTGGCGCAGCCGTGTCAGGCACTGGCTGGCGGCGACAACAAGCAGCCCACAGGTGGCGACGAAGATCAGTAGCTCCTCGGCGCTGCGCGCGCTGAGGAATACGCTCATGCCATCGGTCAAAACCTTCGAGATCACCGCGATCAACAGTGCGGTCGCGGTGAAGTCGCGTAGCGCACCCGTCTCGTGGACCCGTTGATAGCGGGCCAGGCGCGCGTCGACCTCGGGCTGCGTTGGCGGTTGCGCATCGAGGTAGAGCCCATAGAACTGGCGCCACGCGCTGTGAGCGAGGGCGAAGCGCTGATCGGGCTCATCGGGGGAGATGCCCATAGCAACAGGGTCCGGGGTCGAGGCGGCCGCGGCGCGGGTGACGCGGACAGAGGATACGCCCCGGCGCCCGCCGGTTGGAATGCCGCGATCGGGCGCTGACGCTGCGCGGGGCGCGTGTGGTGGCGTCAAGGGCGCTCGCTTACCGCAGCCAGGGCTGGTCGAGTGGGTCACTGCGCAGCTCGTTCTCGAGGACGTGGCGGTATTCCCGGATGCGCCGGACGTAGCGAACCGGTTCGTGTCCGCGCGCGTAGCCGTATTTGAGCTCGCGGTAGTACTCGGCGTCGGACAGCAGCGGCAGGACCTGGCGGATGTCGGCCCATTTGTGCGGATTGAGGTTCTTGCGCCGAGCGAGGACCTGGGCGTCGTGGAGATGGGCCCGGCCCACGTTGTAGGCCGCCAATGCCAGGAAGGTCCGGTCCGGCTCGTCGACGGCGTCGACGAAGCGCTTTTTCATCCGTGCCATGTACTTGGCGCCGCCGAATATGCTCTGGCGCGGGTCCAGACGGTTGTCGATGCCGACCTCGCGGGCGGTGGTGCGCGTGAGCATCATGATGCCGCGTACGCCGGTGGGACTGCGCGCCTTCGCGTTCCAGTGGGACTCCTGATAGCCCTGCGCGGCGAGCAACGTGAACGGCAAGCCGTACTCGAGCGCGGCCTGGCCGAACCACTCGCGGTACTGCGGGAAGCGCTTGTCGGTGCGCCGGATCAACACCCGCGTGTCGACGTAGTCGAATTCGCGGAAATAGCCGTAATACTTCTCCCGAACGTCGGCGAGCTCGCCCTGCGCGCGGAATGTCTCGAGCCAGCGCGTGATGGCGCGATCCAGGTCGGCCCGCCCCTGCGGCAGGACCCAGCCGAGCTGCTGCTCGCGCGAGAGGTTCATCGGTGTGAGCAGCTCGGGGAAGTAGCGCCGGTTGATGTCGACGATGGTCGAATCCGCGACCGTGCAGTCGAGATCGCGCCGCCATACGCGATACAGGAGCGCCTCGGTGGTGGTCTGGGGCACGGCCTGCCAATCGGGGGTCGGCTTGCCTTGGCGCTCGAGTGCGCGCAATAACTCGGCATAGCTGCTGTCCGCGATCACCGCGACGTCGTCGATCTGGGCGAATTCCGCGAGATTCTCGGGGTGGACATTGCCACGGCGGCACACGATCTGCTGGGTCACCGGTTGATACGGCGGTCCCATGCGGAAGCGCTCGCGGCGGTTGTCGGTGATCGTGATAGCGGCCGCAGCGAGATCCCCCTCGCCGGCCTCGATGGCGTCCAGTATGGCGCCGACGGAGGGCTCGCGTTGGTAGACCACATCGACCTCGAGCCAGTCCGCGAACGCCTGCACCAGCTCGTGCTCGGGCCCCGCCGGCTCCCCTTCCGAGTCGATGTACCAGGTTGTCGGCGCGTTGCGCGTGATTACGCGCAACTCCCCCGTATCCTCGATCGCCTCGAGAGACCGTGCCGCGGCGCCCGTGGGCGCCAGCGTGCTCACTGTCGCCAACCCCAAGGCCAAGCTCGCCGCGGCGGCTCCCCGCGCCATAGCAGCTCCCGTGGTTTAGGTCACTCGGGTGTTTCGGTGCAATGTGCCATTACGGCGCAACGATCGGGCCGGGCGTTGGCTTCCTGCTCGGCCCGCTCGCCGATTCACTCGGGCGGTAGATCGATCAACGGCTCGCGCCGGCCCTCGACGTCCACGCTGGCCTCGCTCTGGCTGGCGGTGCCACGCATGTGCCACTGCAGGTGCTCGCGCAGTGCCTCGGGGGGGTAGTCGGCGTTGGGATCGAGCGCGAGCAGGGGGAGGCCGGCCAGGTCGCACAGCGCCTTGAGCTCGCCACCGGCGGATTGGCGCCGATCGCCGTGGGCGCACCGCACCGCCGCGAGCGCCTCGCCCCGGGCGGAGACCAACACGAAATCGAAGCACTCATCCGCAAGGGCACGCTGGATGCGGCGGCGTTGGTGTCGCGGCGCGTCCGGCGGGGCCCTGAGCACGACCGCTGCGTGGACATGCGGCCAGATCGACACATCTGCGCCCGTCGCCGCGCGCAAGGCCTCGAGCAGTGCAAGCTCATCGGGCTCGAGCAGCCGTGGGCGGACGCTGCAAGCGACCGGCGGCGAGGCACGACGTCGGCGCATCATCACCAACGCCACAAGGCCGAGTACGATCAATACCGCGGCGCCGGCGACGATCGGATCCTGTAAGCTCGAGACAAGCCCATGCATCGCGGGATGCTCTCCTGGCGGCGATCGGGCCGTACGCGTGGGTACGGCAACAGGGGCCATGGCGGCGTATAATTTTGCGCCAGCCGGCGCCACTTCGACCCATGCGACCATAGCGGCTATGATCGTGCCCGTCGTGATGGCGCCTGCCGCATGGCCCACTAGTGAATCACCCTACGCGAGGATATACAGCATGAATATGCGGCTAGCCGGGGTGCTCGTCCTTTTCTGCGCCATGGTCGCGCCCGGCACGGCCTGGGCCGTGCAGTGTCCCGGCGACGGCCCGGCGAATGTGCGCGTCGACTCCGACCCGGAGCTGACCGGCGGTGTCCGACCCGTGTGGGACCAACAGGGGCCGCTGATCCGGCTCGACCCGACGGCGGGCGGCTACAAACCGGCCTTGTTCGCACGTCAATTGCGCCACTTCCTGCTCATGCATGGCCTGGGCCACATCTGCCAGCGCCACGTCACGCAAGCCCAGGTACCCCGCTTTGCCGAGGACCCCCATTACACGGGTTGGTCGAGCCCCGGGGCCGAGCTGGCCGCCGATTGCTGGGCTGCGCGCCAGCTCGCCAGCCGAGGCAGCCGCCATGCCGCCGAAGCGGCGGCGCTGATGTTCGACTCGGGTGATGGTGCATTCAGCGGGCACCCGAACAACCCCGAGCCCTCGCGTCGAGCGAGCCGCATCCGCAGCTGCGCCGATCTGTAAGCGCGAGTGCGGTCGTGCGCCGCGGCGCGCGGCCTTGGTCGGGCACACGCGTTGGATTCGGTCACCCAAGCGGCACCCTGGGCGGCGGTCGGCGGGTTAGCGGCGGGGCCGCGCGCGGGCTGGCGGGGGTTCGCCTGGGGCGCCGTCGTCGGCACGCTGCCGGATCTCGACAGCCTCGTGGCCTATGGTGGCCCCGTCGCCGACTTCACCAGCCATCGCGGCTACACCCACGCCCTGCCTATCCAAACCGCTCTTGCCCCGCTGATCGCTTGGCCGATCCATCGCCTCCACCGCCATGTGGCCTCGTTCGGGCGCTGGCTGGCGGCGGTATGGTTGGTCTTGATCACCCATGCGTTGCTCGATGCGGCGACCATCTACGGCACACGGCTCGGGTTGCCACTGAGCACGGAGGCTGTCGGCCTGGGCAGCATCTTCATCATCGATCCATTGTTCACCCTGCCGCTGCTGGCGGGCGTTAGCGCGGCCTGGCTGAACCGAAGCCGGCCGCCGCGTGCCGCGGCGGCCAACGCCCTTGGCATAGCAATCGCCGCCGGGTATTTGCTCGCCACCATCGCCGCTCAGGGTGTGGTCGAGGCCCGCGCGCGGGCGGCGATCGCGGGTACCGAATGGAGTCCAGGGCGCACGCTCGCCACGCCAACGCCGTTCAACGCCCTGGTGTGGCGTATCGTGGCCGTGCGCGACGACGCCTATTGGGAGGGTTTCTACACGCTCGGCAGCGGGCGCGCCATCCGTTTCACCCGCTATCCGCGCGAGCCCGGCCTGCTCCAGGGGCTCGACCACCACCCCGCGCTCGCGCGTCTGCAGTCGTTCACCGACGGGTTTTACGGCATCGATGCGCGCGATGGGCGCGTCGTGATCACCGATCTGCGCATGGGCCAGGCGGGTTTCTACGCCTTCGCCTTCAGTTTCGGTGCCGTGCGCGGCGACCGCATCGAGCCGTGCTCGCCCGAGCGTTATCGCTACGAACGCCCCCCTATAGCGCAGGTCGCAGGCGCGCTCTACGCCTGCGCGCACGGCCGTTCGAGCGCGTTGATCGCTTGTTGAGAGCGCGCCGCCGCGCGCGCCCGCCGGCCTCAGTCGCTCTTGGCCGCCTGTTGGACCGTCGCCGGGCTGCTGTCGACCAGGAAGGGCGCCAGACCGTCGCGGCGCTCGTGCCGGCGGTTGCGCCGCTGCTGATAGCGCTTGGCCGCCGCGGCGACCGCGCCGCCCTCGCCGTGGCGCAACCAGCGCTTGATCCGGCCGGCGTCGCCCACCGGCGAGCGCGTGCCGAACGAGTCGAGGAGGGCCATCGCGATGCGCCGACCGTCGATCTCGGCGACCATGGCCAGGCAGCGACCGGCCTCGTCGAGATAGCCCGTCTTGCTTAAGCGCACGTCCCAGTGATCGCGATAGACGAGCACGTTGGTGTTGCCGTAATAGAGGTTGTAGCGCGGGTTGCGGAAGCGCGCCGTATAGGCCTGGGTTTGGGTGTATTCGCGGATGCGCGGATGCGCGATGGCGGCCTGGATGAGCTTGGCCACCCCCGCTGCGCTGGCGTGGTTGAGCACCGACAGCCCGCTCGCGTCGATGAAGTGGGCGCCACGCATGCCCAGCTCGCGTGCGCGCTCGTTCATGGCGTCGACGAAGGCTGCATAGCCGCCCGGGTGATGGCGCGCGAGCAGGTAGGCGGCGTGGTTGGCCGACGCCATCACCGCCAGGCGCAGCAACGTGCCGCGCTGGAGCTCCGAGCCCACACGCATGCGCGTGTAGGCATTGTTGGGCGCCGCATTGCGGCGCTCGACAACGGGGAGCCACTCATTGAGATCAGCGCCCGACTCGAGAACCACGACCGCGGTCATGAGCTTGGTCAGTGAGGCGATGGGGACGCTGCGCTCGGCGTGCCGGCGATACAGCGTGGTGCCGCTGTCGAGGTCGGTGACGGCGGCCTGCACCGAGGCGAGCTCGAGCTGTGCGGGATCGGGTGCGGACGCGGCGGAGGATGGCCCCAGGGCCGATGCAAAAAGGGCCAGGGCGAGGATGCGACGAACAGGCGGCGGAGTCACTTGAGGCTGGGCTCGCGATGAGGAGCCTGCAATATAGCACGAATCGTGAACGCATCCACCGGACGTGCACGGTCGCCGCCCGCGTTGCATGTGCGGCCTGCCCGTCGCGGCCCGCGCAGCGCGCTCGCGCAAGCGCCGGTTGTCGCCGCAACCAGGCCGTCGATCGCTTGTCGGCGGCTGTCGAAGAGAACCGACCGGGCACGTCCCGACTGTTTTCTTTGGCCGATCAAGCGGAGTGTGAACAGGCTACTAGGCACCGGTGGTGGCGGCACCGATCGCCAGCAGGATCACGCCGAGCCCCGCCACCGTGGCGTGCAGGACGATCATGAAGCCGGGCGCGGTGCCCATCTGCCGGCGGAACAACAGGTTGAACAGACCGCCGACCCAGCTCAGTGCCAGACACAGCAGGGCGACGTTCACCGCGGCGGGGCGCGCGGCGGTGACGACGGCGGCGGCCAGCGTGACTACGCCGGCGGTGGCGATGACGCCGTGGGTGTGGCCGGCGGCCCAGTGCACGCGTCGACCCAAGATGTGGTTCACGGCCAATGCCATCCCGGCGGCGACCGCGAGTCCGACCATGATGAGCGCCAGTGTCAGCATGCCATCTTGCCGATTCGTTGCCGCGCGATGGGCGCGACCGCGCTGGTTGCGCCGGCGTTACTCGGCGGCTAGTGAGGCCGGCTCCGCGGCGTTGGTGACCACGCGATTGCGCCCTTGCGTGTTGGCCTCGTAGCCGGCGCTGTCGGCGCCCCGGACCAATACGTCGACGTCGATGGTTCGGCCATCCGGGCGTGCCGCGACCCCGACGCT
This sequence comes from uncultured Ectothiorhodospiraceae bacterium, assembly GCA_964445325.1. Taxonomy (GTDB): domain Bacteria; phylum Pseudomonadota; class Gammaproteobacteria; order XJ16; family Halofilaceae; genus Halofilum. The sequence continues at coordinate 17,309 of CAYUKN010000018.1, read as the reverse complement.
TGCGGTGATGCCGATCCCGTCGCCGAACGACATCGAGGCGATCTCGCCGCGCAGGCGCTCGCCCCGGTGACCGGCATGCGCCGCGCCCCAGTGGACGAGGATCAGCAACAGCGCCTCGCCGCCGAAGCGCACCGCGACGTCCTCGCTGGGGGTGCTGTGCTGCAGCAGCTCGCCGGCCGCCGCGAGGATCTCATCGCCGAACGGGTGACCGAAGCGGTCGTTGATCTGCTTGAACTGATCGATATCGATGACGATGACACTCAAGGGGAAGTCGTGGCGATGGGCCTCGGCCATTTCGGCCTCGGCGAACTCGGACAACGAGTTGCGGTTGTACCGGCCCGTGAGCTGATCGGTCATCGCCAGGTCGTAGAGGTGGCGGCGCTGCTCCTCGACGCGCTCGAGCAACGGCTTGTTCATCACGAGATTGCTCACGCGGGCGCGCCCCTCGTCCTCGAGCACCGGCTTGATGACGAAATCGTTGATGTCCAAGCGGAACAAATCGATCCGGCGGTTGTCGTCTTCCCCGCCGGAGATGGCGAGTATGGGCGTGCGGATCGGCTCGGCGCTGTTCTCGCGGATGCGGCTGGTCAAGCCGATCCCGCTGAGCCCGCTCTCGACCAGGATGTCGCTGACGATCGGATCGTAGGGGCGTTGCCCCAACGCCGAAGGGGCCGCAGTCGTATTGGCGTAGTGATCCACCGTCAGACCCATGCCTTCAAGCACGTGCAACATGACGGTCGCGAGCGTGCGACTGTCCGCGACGTAGAGCACGCGGCCGCTGCGCGGTGCGCTGTGCCCGCGCACGCCGGGTGCACGTGATGCCATCGATGTCGGGGCGTGTGCGCGCGACGCACACCGGATCGACCCGACGTTCGGCCAACGTCTTCAGGCCCGCGCTGATGGCCATGCGGTGCCCCAGGGCAGGTAACACCCTGGATTGATCGATCACGAAGACG